>NZ_JBEXRR010000061.1:0-26811 GCF_040613175.1 Nocardioides sp. NPDC006303 | reverse complement strand
TCGCGAGGTGGTGATGAGCGTCGAGCAGGAGTGGAACGACCACCTCGGCCCCCGCCTGGCGTCAGCCCTGCGAGAGGCGCTCACCTCGCTGCGCGAGCTCGTCGATCCGTACCAGTGACGTCCAGAACCCGCGCCAGACGGGCAAATTCGGGTAACTGGCAGACCGCAAGGAAGATACATTCGCTAAACAGGTTTGCGGCGATTACGCAAGGGGCCTAATACCTATCGTCTCGATATTTGGACCTATCACTCGTTTGAATTCCGTACGGCGGAACAAAGTGGTCTCGAACTTAGGAAACCCTTTGGTGCGGGCGCCAGAAAACGCTTCTGACGAACCCCTCCACCGCAAAGTCCGAGAGGTCAATGTTGTGGGCGCAGAGTCCGTAGTCACCCGGGTCGAGATGACCCCAGCAGAGTCCCAGGCCGCAGCCGAGCTGTCGGAGTCCTTGCTCGCCCGGTTCGAGAGCCCGGTCTCCTCGGAGTTCCTCGAGACCGCGCCGTTCCTCGGCGGTCAGCTCCCCGAGAGCGTCGCCAAGGCGATTCGCGCATTCCGCTACGGCGACGCGACCGACGCCCTCGTGGTCAGTGGGCTCCCGGTGACCGCCGGCCCGACCCCGCCGCACTGGAACCACCCCGACGCCCAGGCGCCGCACATGGCCGACTTCTGGCTCGCGCTGATCATGGCCCAGCTCGGCGACGCCGTCTCCTGGTCCTCGCTGCAGGGTGGCCAGCTGGTCAACAACATCCTGCCGATCCAGAAGCAGGAGAGCCTGCAGACCGGGCACAGCAGCGACGTCGTACTCGACCTGCACATCGAGGACGCGTTCAGCAACCTTCGCTGCGACCACCTCGGGCTGATCTCGCTGCGCAACGAGGACATGATCCCGACCACCGCGGTCGGCATCAGCTCGATCGACGTGACCGGCCCTGAATACGCTCCGCTGTTCGAGCCGCGCTACGTCATCCACCCCGACGACGAGCACCTGCGCAACCTTCGCGAGGCCGGCGTCAACGAGGCCGAGCTGCTCGCCGCGCCGACCGCCGTGCTCTCCGGCTCGCCCCAGGCCCCCGATGTCCGGCTCGACCCGCCCTACATGGCGGCTCTGCCGGGTGACGTCGAGGCCGACCGGGCGCTCCAGCTGCTCATCATGGAGCTCTCCGCGAACGTCGAGGACGTCGCGCTGGCTCCCGGCGAGATCCTCATCGTCGACAACCACCGTGCTCTGCACGGCCGTAAGCCCTTCACGGCTCGCTACGACGGCACCGACCGTTGGCTCCGCCGCCTCACGACCGTCAAGGACCTGCGCCGCAGTCGGGTCGCTCGGTCCGAGGCCTCCTCGCGGATCATCGACCCGGTGCTCGAGCCTCTTCCCGCATCCCTTGAGCTCACAGGCGCTGGTCGCTGACGCTCGGGATCAAGGAGGCCGCAGGCGCGTTCCGCCTGCGGCCTCCATCTATTTCGTGCCGCACACCGTGACAGGGATCGGGAATACTCGTTGGGGTGAACGTGAGGCGATGGGGCATGTGCGTGCTGGCCGTCGGGCTGGCCGTTGCGCTGGTCGGCTGCGGGGACGACAGCGAGCCGAAGAAGCCGGAAGCGGCGGCGTCGGAGGACACCTACCCCGTGTACGCCGCGACCATGGGCCCCGTCGAAGCAGCCATGACGTTCGTGCCGGAGGGCGCGAAGACGCTGGCGGTCACCGACTACGACGAGGTGAAGTCCCTTTTCGGGCTCGACGACGTCACCAGCCGGTCGAGTCCCGCTGACCAGAGTGACCTGTGGAACCGGGCCGACAAGGAGGCCGCCCAGGTCAGCGGTGGTCTGCTGCGTGGGGTCGACCAGCGTCTGCGTGACACCTATCAGTGGGGCGCGGCCGATGTCATCTGGGAGGCCAGGTTCACCGGTGGCGGTCAGGACGGGCACGTCATCAAGGTCGCCGACCGGGTCAAGCCCGGCCCGGCGATCAAGGCGGGCGTCGGCCCGCTGAAGGGCGCGAAGTTCGACCCGGAGACCCACCTGATCACCAAGAACACTGCAAGCCCGGACGCGGAGAACTGGGCCGCGCAGGAGGTGATGGTCGCCGTCGCCGGCGGTCCTGCCACCTCGACGTACGTCGTCAAGGGCTGCGCCGAGGGTGGGCCGAAGGAGAAGACCCGTCTCGCGCCGGTCGAGGCCTACTCGGTCGAGTTCGGCGGCGGGCTGGCCACCCTGCGTCTCGGCGAGGACCGTGACGACCTGTTCGTCCGGCTGAAGCTGGGCGATCAGGCCGCGGCGTACAAGAAGGTCTTCACCAACGGTGTCGCCGATCCGGCCACGGGGCGGATCGGCTTCCGAGTGACGAACCCGGTGACCGCGGCCACCCTGGTCACCAGGGAACCCGTCCCGTTCGCGGTCTGCGACTGAGGGGCCGTACTCTGGGAGTGCTATGGCCGCCCAGACCAGTCCCCCACGAAGCATCTTCTCCCCCAGGTTGTGGGGTGCGCACGCGCTGGTTGTGATCTTCGTGACCGGCGCGGTGCTGCTCGGGGTGTGGCAGTACCAGTCGAGCCAGCAGGACAAGCAGGACCAGGTCGCGGAACTGGTCCATGCGAAGCCGAAGGCGTTCACCGACCTGATCGGGCCCAACGACGCCTTCCCGTGGGAGCAGATCGGGCGCCCCGTGACCGTCTCCGGGATCTGGATGCCCGAGGAGACCATCTTCATCGACGGGATGGAGCGAGGCTCTCAGGTCGGCTTCTGGGCCGTCACACCGGTGCTCGTCGAGGACACCGAATCGGCCGTCTACGTCGTACGCGGCTGGACCCCTGAGGTCGGCACCGCCCCGCCCGCGCCGCGCGGCCACGTCACCGTCACCGGCTGGCTGCAGCCCAGCGACTGGACCGATGTCGCCGACGACCGCAAGTCCGACAACGTCTTTCCCCAGCTGGACGTCTCCGACCTGATCTCGCGCACCAGCTACGACCTCTACAGTGCCTACATGGTGCGCTCGCCGGCCGAGGACAACTGGCCGGCCAGCTCGATGCCGGTCAACGACGGCTCCACGGACGTCGCCGACGTGCCTGCTCCGCAGTTGCCCGAGCCGGAGGCCACGACCGGTCTGCGCAACCTCCTCTACGCGGTCGAGTGGTGGCTGTTCGGGATCTTCGGGATCTACGTGTGGTGGCGCTACGTGCGCGACACCCTGCGCCCCCGACCGGACGAGGACGACGAAGAAGACCCTGAGAAAACCACTCAGGATCTGCGCGTACGCTCAGACGCGTGAACAAGCTGTTCGGCACCTACAAGGTGCTTGCGTACGTCGTGGGTGTGCTGCTGCTCGTCGGCACGGTCTCCTCGCTGTTCAAGTATCTGCTCCCCGAGGGCACCGCCCTGCAGTCATTCGGCGAGGCGATGACGCCGCTGTGGGTCGCGCACGGCTGGATCTTCATCATCTACGTGATCGTCGCCTTCCTGCTGACGCAGAAGGCCCGCTGGACGATCCCCGAGTTCCTGCTGATGATGATCGCCGGCCTGATCCCCGGTCTGATCTTCTGGGTCGAGCGCCGCGTCGCCGACCGGATCGCTCCGAAGCTCGCTGACGCGGCCTCCTGACCTCAGGTCCGCGACCGACACTGTGGGAGGATCGAGGAGTTACATCCCGTACCAATCCCAATGTCGGAAGGGCAGGTCATGGCTGACCAGAAGGCCATCCTCCACACCAATCACGGTGACATCACGATCACCTTGTTCCCCAACCATGCTCCGGAGACGGTCGCCAACTTCGTCGGCCTCGCCACGGGGACCAAGGAGTACACGGACGACGCCGGCCGCTCCGGCGTTCCCTACTACGACGGTCTCGGCTTCCACCGTGTCATCCCCGGGTTCATGATCCAGGGCGGTTGCCCCCTGGGCACCGGTACGGGCGGCCCGGGCTACACCTTCAAGGACGAGCCGCACCCCGAGCTCACCTTTGACAAGCCCTACCTGCTTGCGATGGCCAACGCCGGCCCCGGCACCAACGGCTCGCAGTTCTTCATCACCACCGGCCAGGCGCCGTGGCTGAACTTCAAGCACACCATCTTCGGTGAGGTCGCCGACGAGGAGTCGAAGAAGGCCGTCGACTCGATCTCCGGCACCAAGACGGGTGCGATGGACCGCCCGGTCGAGCCGGTCGTCATCGAGACGGTCGAGATCGTCTAGTTGTCCGACTCGACCCCGGTCGGGGTGCCGGTCTGCTACCGCCACCCCGACCGTGAGACGCATATTCGCTGTCAGCGCTGCAGCCGGCCGATCTGCCCTGACTGCATGACGGGCGCATCGGTCGGCTTCCAGTGCCCCGAGTGCGTGCGTGAGGGCCACAAGTCCGTACGCCAGCCCAAGCGCTTCACCGGCGCGCGGGTCGGGTTCAGGGCACTCCCGGTGACCTTCTCGCTCATCGGCGTCAACGTCCTGGTCTGGCTGAGCATCATCCTGACCGGTGGATCCGGGTCGAGGATCGCCGACTTCATCGCGATCCGGCTGCAGGGCTACTGCCTCACGCCCGATGGTGGGTTCGCGGTGCCCAACGATGTCTGTCAGGCGAGCGGCTACACCTGGATGCCAGGCGTCGACGACGGCGCGGTCTGGCAGGTGCTGACCTCGATGTTCACCCACGTCTCGATCATCCACCTGGCCGTGAACATGCTGTCGCTCTACATGCTCGGCTCGTTCCTCGAGCCGATCGTGGGCCGGCTGCGGTTCCTGGTCTTCTACCTGATCTCCGGCCTGGCAGGCTCCGCCCTGGTGGTCTGGGCGTCGGCACCGGCCGGGTCGACCGTCGGTGCCTCCGGCGCGATCTTCGGCCTGCTGGGTGTCCTGGTGGTGCTCTTCGTCAGGGCCGGGCAGTCGCTCGCCCCGCTGCTGCCGGTGCTCCTGATCAACGCAGGGATCACCTTCTTCGGCAACGGCATCTCCTGGCAGGGGCACGTCGGCGGCTTCGTCGGCGGTCTCGTCGTCGCGTGGATCTACACCTCGCTCCGGGCCGACCGGAAGGCGCCGTTGCAATGGGCTGCCCTGGGTGCCTTCACGTTGGTGTTGCTTGCCCTGATCGGCGTACGGATCCTGCTGTTCTGACGCCTTCGAGGTAGGTGTTTTCGGGGCGTTTTCACCGCGTGCACAAATCCACAGGTGTGGATGGCCCTGTGGAGAACTACATGCGTGTAACGCAAAGCGGCGCAAACCAAAGGTTTGCGCCGCTTGTGCCGTCTAACGAGAGGGTCACTCCCACTTCGTGGCGAAGGTGAAACCCACCGCCATGAAGCCGATGCCGACCAGCAGGTTCTTCTGACCCAGGTCGTTGAAGACCCAGATCTTGTCCAGGTGGTCGTTGGCGAAGACGTAGAAGACGCAGATCCAGATCAGGCCGATGACGAAGCAGCCGAGCATGCCGACCACGACTCCGCGGCCGCGGCCCAGCGGGGTCTTCGGGTGGGCGGCGACGGCCAGGCCCAGGAAGAGCAGGACGAAGCCGATCAGGTAGTTCCACCCCTCGAGCTTCTGCACCGGCTTCGGCCCGGTGAAGTCGCCACCGACCTCGTTGGGGCGGACCCCGATGTAGTAGTAGGCGATCCAGCCGATGCCGAGGGCGATCAGCAGCAGGGCGACCCCGAAGCGCGGAGTGAAGATCGGCTCCTTGGGAAGGTCGAGATCACTCTTCTTCGAGAGCTTGAGCTTGGCCACGGGTGATGCTCCTCAGACAAATGTGATTGCTGCGCATACCCTAATGGTCGTGAGCTCCGGAACCCAGGCTAACCCCACCTCTAAACCAAAGCGCTGGTCCCGCGTGACCTCTTGGAGGCTTGGCACGCCCATCGTGGTGCTGCTCTGTGGCGGCCTGCTCGCGGTGAGTTTCGTGAATGCCGACGGCACCGACCTGCGTCCGGGCCGCTACGAGGACCTGGCGACGCTCGTCGACGGCGAGCGGTTCCGCTACAACCGCCTCGAGGCCCAGCTGACCGACCTGCAGAGCGAGGTGGACCAGCTCACCAGCGGCGTCACCGACAAGGACGTCAAGAAGCTGCAGCACCAGTCGGCGCGGCTGGCCGACCCCGCCGGCACCTCCGACCACAGCGGTCCCGGTATGCAGATCGTCCTGGGTGACGCGCCCTCGGAGGTCCAGGAGAGCTACACGGGTGACGACCCCAACTCGCTCGTCGTGCACCAGCAGGACATCCAGGCCGTCGTGAACGCGCTGTGGGCTGGCGGCGCCGAGGCGGTCACCATCGCCGGCAAGCGGATCATCACCACCACCGGCATCAAGTGCTCCGGCAGCACGGTGCAGCTCGACGGCGTCCCCTACCCCCAGCCGTACGTCATCGAGGCGGTCGGCGACCCCGACCGGCTGCAGGCCGCGATCGACCGCGACAACCACGTACAGAACTACCGGGCCGACGCCCTCGACCCCAACGTCCAGATCGGCTGGTCCCTCCAGCCGCTGACGTATCTCACGGCTCCGGCCTACGACGGTCTGCTCGACGTGAAATACGCGAAGCCCCTGCCTCAGGAGGACTGAGACAGGGGCTTCGGCGGGCGTCCGGGCTACGGCGCCGCCGGCGTGCTCGGCGGGAGCGCCGGGTCACACGTCGGCGGGTCGCCCGGCTCGGCGGTCTGGGTGGCCGAGGCCGACGGGTTGGCCGGGTCCGTCCCGGGCACAAGGGTCTGACAGCTCGGCAGGGCCTCCTCCTTCGTCGAGACGAAGATGATCACCTGACCGTCCCGGGCGAGCGGTGTGCCCTTGGCCGGTGTCTGCTCGACGACGGTGTCCTTGGGCTCCTCGGTGTTGGGCTCGTCCTTGCGTACGGGCGTGAAGCCGGCGTTGCGGAGGATCTCCTCGGCCTGCTCGGCCGTCTTGCCGACGACGTTCGGGACCTTGTTCGGACCCTCGGAGACGGTGAGGGTGACGACCGTGGACTTGCCCGTGGTCACGCTCTGGTCGGCGACCGGGTCGGACTTGATCACGATGCCTTTGTCCTTGTCGGACTCGACCGTCTCGATCTTCACCGTGAAGTTGTAGGGATCACCCTCGAGGATCCCCTTGGCGGTCTTCTGTGGCGACCCGACGACGTTGGGCATCTCCCGGTTGGGTGGACCGGTGGAGACCGTCAGGGTGACGGTGCTGCCCTCCTCGACGTCCTGGCCGGCTGACGGGTCCTGGGAGATCACGACGCCGACCGCGACGGTGTCGCTCGACTCCTGCTTGACCTTACCCTTCAGCTTGGCCGTGCTCAGCTCGGCCATCGCCTTCTCCTGGGTCAGACCGGTGACGTCGGGCGCCGGCGTGGTCTGCGGGCCGAGGGCCGCAGGCAGGAAGTAGGCGCCCAACCCGATGAGGCCGATGATGACGAGGCCTAGCAGGATGAGCACCCACGGGCGCGGGCCCTCAGGGCGGTCGTCCTGGGGCGGGTAGTAGCCACCGTTGGTGGGGTCGCCCCCATAGGGGCCTACAGCGCGGTTCTGGGCGACCTGGGTCTGGTCCATGCTCGGCGGCACGGCCGCCTGGACCGGACGACCGGCGAGGTAGCGCTCGATGTCGGTGCGCATCGCCTGCGCGGACTGGTAGCGATCCTCGACCCGCTTGGCCAGCGACTTCATCACGATCGCGTCGAGCTCACGGGTCAGCGTCGGGTCGTGGGCCGAGGGAGGCTGGGCCTGCTCGCGGACGTGCTGGTAGGCCACCGAGACCGGCGAGTCGCCGACGAACGGCGGACGGCCGGTGAGCAGCTCGTAGAGGAGGCAGCCGGCCGAGTAGACGTCGGAGCGGGCGTCGACCTGCTCACCACGGGCCTGCTCGGGGCTGAGGTATTGCGCGGTGCCGACCACGGCCGCGGTCTGGGTCATCGTCGACTGGGCGTCGTTGAGTGCCCGGGCGATGCCGAAGTCCATCACCTTCACGTCACCGGCCGGCGTCAGCATGACGTTGCCCGGCTTGATGTCGCGGTGGATGATCCCGTTGCGATGGCTGTAGTCGAGAGCGTTGAGTACGTCGGAGCTGATCTCCAGCGCCCGCTCCGGCAGGATCTTGCGACCCTCACGGAGCACGTCGCGCAGCGTGCGGCCGGCGACGTACTCCATCACGATGTAGGGCTGGGCGACACCGTCGTCGGACTTCTCCTCGCCGGTGTCGTAGACCGACACGATCGAGGGGTGGTTGAGCTTGGCCGAGGACTGCGCCTCGCGCCGGAAGCGCGCCTGGAAGGTCGCATCGCTGGCGAGATCGACCCGCAGGCGCTTGATCGCGACCACCCGGCCGAGCCGGTGGTCGGTGCCCTTGCGGACCTCCGCCATGCCGCCGCGGCCGAGCAGCTCGCCGACCTCGTAGCGACCGGCCAGGAGAGCTCCCTCAGCCATTGCCGCCCCCGTTGCCGTTGCCGCCGCCGCCGCCAGTCTCGTCGCCGGGGAGCTCCGGGATGCCCCAGTCGGAGGACTCTCCGTCGGTCGGCTCCTCCTCGTCGCTCTCTTCCTCGTCGGGCTCCTCCTCGGCGGGAGGCTGCTCGACCACGGGGCGCTCGCCGTAGTAGCGAATGGTGATCGGGTCGCCCTCGTAGAGGTTGCGGGTCGGGTCGAGGCCGGCGACCGTGTCGGGCTCGTAGCTGCCGTCGTTGTCCTGGACCGCCACCTTGACCTTCAGACCGAGGTCGTCCAGCTCGGAGCGCACCTCATCGACATTGCGGCCGATGTAGGCGTCCTCGTCGATCTCGACGGCCTTCGGCTCCTCCTCCTGCTCCTCCGACGGGGTGGGGGTAGGGGAGGCCGACGGTGTGGTGGACGTGTCGTTGGCCGGAGGGGTCTTCGGGTCCATGGCGAGCGTCGAGATGATCCAGATGATCGCGACGATGACGGCCACGAGCATCAGGATGATGATGATGTTGAACGGCTTCTTGTACCAGGGCTTCTGCTCGTCGTCCTCGTCGTAACGGTCGTACGGGTCCTGGTAGCGAGGCGGCGGCGGACCCTCGGGACCGCCTGCGGCGCCCTGCATGCCGACGTAGTTCTGAGTGGGCGAGGGCACCGGGTCCATGACCGACGTCGCGGTCGCGTCGCCGGGCGCCGCGGCGACGACGGTGGTGGCATCGGCGTCCTGGTCGGCGGCGCCGTGACCGACGATCGCGCTGGTGAACGCGGCGGCGTCGGCGTAGCGGAGGGTCGGGTCCTTCTGCAGGCTCCGCATCACGATCGCGGCCAGATCGGCCGGGACGTGGTCGGGCAGCGGTGGGACCGGGTCGTGCAGGTGGGCGATCGCGGTCGCGACCGGGGTCTCCTTCTGGAACGGCCGGTAGCCGGCCAGGCACTCGAAGGCGACCACGCCGAGGGAGTAGACGTCGGAGGCCGGGGTGGCCTTCTCGCCGCGAGCCTGCTCCGGGCTGAGGTATTGAGGTGTGCCCATCACCTGACCGGTGCCGGTGATGCCGGTCGAGGCCTGCGCTCGGGCGATGCCGAAGTCGGTGACCTTCACCTTGCGCTGCGGGGTGATCAAGAGGTTGGCGGGCTTCACGTCACGGTGCACGATGCCGGCCCGGTGTGCGGCGGCCAGCGCGTCGCCCGCTTGACCGAGCAGGTCGCGTACGACCTCGGGGGCCAGGGGCCGCCCGTCACGGATGAGCTCCGAGAGCGGCTTGTGGTCGACGAGCTCCATCACCAGGAACGGCCGCATCAGGCCGGAGGCGGTCGGCATCTCGCCGACGTCGTAGACGGCCACCACGTTGGGGTGGTGGAGCGCCGCGGCATGCTTCGCCTCGGACTCGAATCGAGACCGGCCGATCGGGTCCTCGGCGTGCTCGGGCTTGAGGAGCTTGATCGCGACCTCGCGGTTGAGGGTCGTGTCAGTCGCTCGCCACACCTCGCCCATCCCGCCGGTGCCGATGAGCTCGTGGAATACGTAACGACTCATGAGATCGCTGCCTCCATCATGGCCTTCGCGATTGGGCCGCCCAGCCGTCCGCCGGCGATCTCGCTGCGTTCGGTGCCGCTCTTCTGGACCATCACGGCGACCGCGATGGACGGGTTCTCCGCCGGGGCGAACGAGGTGAACCAGGCGTACGGCGGCTTGTCCGGCGTGGTCTGTGCGGTGCCGGTCTTGCCAGCGACGCTCACGCCGTCGATCGCGGCCGCCTCGGCGGTGCCGTTGTCGACGGTGCTGACCATCATCTGGGTCAGGATCTCGGCGGTGTCCTGCGAGACCGCAGGCTGGTTGTCGATCGCGGTCGGGTTGCCCTGGTCGATGACGTCGAGGGAAGAGGAGGTGACCCGGTCGACGAGGTAGGGCTTCATGACCTCGCCCCCGTTCGCGATCCCTGCCGAGACCATCGCCATCTGCAGCGGGGTCGCGATCACGCTCTGCTGACCGATCGCGGCACGGGCCTGCTCGGCCTTGCCGTCGTTGGGCGGGTACTGGCTCTTGGCCAGCGGGCCGATGTCGTCGAGGTAGTCCTGGCCGAAGCCGAACCCCTCGGCCTGCTCCTGCATCTCCTCGTCGGAGAGCTCCATTCCGAGGGACCCGAACGCGGTGTTGCAGGAGACCTCGAGAGCGCGGGTGAGGGTAATCTGCTCGCCGCCGCAGCTGGTGCCGTTGAGGTTGGGCAGGTCGGTGTCGGTGCCGGGCAGGTCGAGCGAGGCGCCGCCGTAGACCATGCTGTCGCCGTCCATGCCGAGGTTCTCGATCGCGGCCGCGGCGGTGACCAGCTTGAAGGTCGACCCTGGCGGCAGCGCGGTCTGGATGGAGCGGTTGAGCAGCGGCTCGTTCTCGTCCTTCGAGAGCTGGTTGTAGGACTTCTGAGCGGCGCTGATGTCGTTGTTCGCCACCCGGTCCGGGTTGTAGGTGGGGGTCGAGGCCATCGCCAGGATCTGGCCCGTCTTCGGCTCGATCGCCACCGCCGCCGCCTGGACGTCCTCGCCGAGGGCGGTCAGGCCCTCGTACGCAGCGTCCTGGACCTTCGGGTTGATGGTCAGCTCGACGTTGCCGCCGGCCGGCTCGGAGTTGGTGACCAGGTCGACCAGGCGGTTGGTGAAGAGCTTGTTGTCCTTGCCGGACAGCACCGAGTCCTGGGACCTCTCGATCCCGGTCTGGCCGTAGGAGAAGGACATGAAACCCGTGATCGGGGCGTACTTCTTGCCGCCGGGGTAGGTGCGCTGCCACTCGAACTTGCTGTCGCTCGGCACGCTGGTGGCGACCGCCTTCTTGCCGACCAGGATGTCGCCCCGCTGCTGTGAGTAGGCGTCCTCGGTCACCCGGCGGTTGTCGGCGCGGTCGTTGTACCAGTTGGCCTTGAAGAACTGGACGTACGTCACGTTCAGCATCAGCGCCACGAACAGGATCAGGCAGCCGACGCTCAGCGTGCGGATGGGGCGGTTCACTTGCTCATCGCCCCTTTGTCGAGCTTGACGATCTGGGTCTCCTCAGCGGCGAGGTCTTCATCGGACGGTGCTGTCGGCAATGGACGGCGGGACTGGTCCGAGACGCGCAACAGGAGGGCCATGATCACCCAGTTGGCGACCAGCGAAGACCCACCATACGAGAGGAACGGTGTGGTCAGACCAGTCAGCGGGATGAGCCCGGTCACGCCGCCGACGACCACGAAGGTCTGCAGCGCGATCGAGGTGGCCAGGCCGACGGAGAGCAGCTTGCCGAAGTCGTCGCGGGCCACGATCGCCGTGCGCAGGCCGCGCTCGACGATCAGGCCGTAGCAGAGCAGCAGGGCCAGCAGCGCGGTCAGACCGAGCTCCTCGCCGATCGCCGGGATGATGAAATCGGAGTTGGCGTAGGGGATCCGCCAGGGCTCGCCGGAGCCGAAGCCGCGGCCGATCATGCCTCCCCAGGCCATCCCGAACAGCCCTTCGACCAGCTGCCCCGAGGAGGTCACGCCATCATCGCCCACGGGGTAATACTTGAACGGGTCCAGCCAGGTGAACACCCGGACGCGTACGTGGCTGAACAGGGTCAGAGCAGCGAAGACACCACCTGCGAAGAGCAGCCCGCCGACGACGATCCAGCCCTTGCGCTCGGTTGCGACGTACAGCGTCACCACGAAGAGGCCGTAGAAGAGCAGGCTGGAGCCGAGGTCGCGCTGCAGCACCAGGATCGCGAGGCTGATGGCCCACATCATCAGCAGCGGGCCGAGGTCGCGGCCGCGGGGCAGGTCGATGCCGGCGAACCGGCGCCCCGCCAGCGCGAGGGCGTCGCGGTGGACCGCCAGATAGCCGGCGAAACAGATCACCAGCAGCACTTTGGCGACCTCGCCGGGCTGGAAGCTGACCGGTCCGAGGTTGATCCAGATCCGCGCGCCGTTGATCTCCTTGCCGATGATCGGGAGCATCGGCAGGATCAGCATGACCACCGCGCCGAGGCCGGCGGTGTAGGTGAACCGCTGCAGCATCCGGTGGTCGGGAACCACGAAGAGCGTGATCAGGAAGAGCACCACGCCGATCGTCATCCAGATCAGCTGCTGACGGGCGAACTTGTCGGCGTCCTCGGCGAGAGCCAGGTCAAGCCGATGGATGACGGCCAGACCGACGCCGTTGAGCATGGCCACCAGCGGGAGCAGCACGGGGTCGGCGTACGGAGCCAGCAGACGTACGCCGATGTGGGCCGCCACCAGGAGCGCGACCAGCCAGGTGCCGTAGCCGACGATGTCGACCGGGATCTTCTCCTGCACGCCGAGGCCGACCGCAGCGTACGCACCGATCCCGACCACCAGGGCCAGGATCAGCAGGACCAGCTCCGCTCCCCGCCGCGACCGGTGGACGAAAACGGGCATCGAGCTAGCCGGAGTGAACCCGCTCATGACCCGCTTCCCGCGTCCGCGGCGCTCTGGTCCGCGAGCGACTGCACCTTCTCCTGCGCGCCGGCCAGGTCCTTGCTGTGGATCCCGTCCTCGAGCTGGTTCTGGTACGTCTCGGCCAGGTCCTCGACCTTCAGGTTGGAGGTCTGGTAGGGCTCGGAGAGATCGAGGCCGATCATCGTGGTGGGCACGCCACGGAAGATCGTGACGTTGCCCTCCTGCTCGCCGATGTACCACTGGTTCTGCGACCAGACGAACGCGGTCGCGACAGCGATCCAGACGACACCGAGAAGGGTCAGCAGGCCGAAGGCCCAGCGCAGCTTCAGATACTTGACCGGAGCCTGGAGCGCGTAGCGCATCTCCTCCGGGTCGGCGGCGATCGCGCCGTCGGGGATCTCCTCGTCGATCGGGTCCAGCTCGCCGGTGTCGCCCATCCGGTGACCGCGGAACAGAGCGGTCATCTGGCCGGTCTTGGTGGTCTTCCGCTTGAGCTCGGCCGCCGCACCCACCATCTGGGCCTCGAGGCCCGGGGACGGGATGGTGTCGCTGGGCACCACGTCGGCGACCACGCAGGTCACGTTGTCGGTGCTGCCGGAGTCGAGGGAGACCCGGACCAGCTCGACGGCTGCGTACTCGGGCGTGCCGGTGGCCAGGATGTCGGCGATCCGTGGGTCGTCGACGTAGCCGCAGACACCGTCGCTGCAGAACATCAGCCGGTCGCCGGCGGCGAGGTCGACGATGAACAGGTCGGGTTCGAGCTCCCGGGTGCCGTCGAGGGCCTTGAGGATCAGGTTGCGGTGTGGGTGGGTCTTGGCCTCCTCCTCCGTGATCCTCCCCTCGTCGAGAAGCGTCTGCACGAAGGTGTGGTCGTGGGTGACCTGGTGGATCGCGCCGTTGCGGAGCAGATAGGCGCGGCTGTCGCCCACGTGGCCGACGGTCAGCTTGGAGCCGTCGAAGAGTCCGACGGTCGAGGTCGTGCTGGTTCCGTTGAGCGTCGGGTCGTGGTCGACCAGGTGGCCGATCTCGTCGTGGGCCATGTGCAGCGCGTGCGAGACCAGGCCGATCAGGTCGTCGTCGACCAGCCCGAGGGCCGGCTCCTCGTCGAGCTTGCGCAGTTGCTGGACGGCCGTGCTGGAGGCGATGTCGCCGCGGGCAGCGCCGCCGACACCGTCGCAGACGGTCAGCAGCCAGGGTCCGGCGTACCCGCTGTCCTGGTTGTCCTTGCGCACCCGGCCGACGTCCGAGACCGCCGCGAACTCGAGGCGGAAGGGTCGTCCGTCGGCAGCGCCCGGGTTAGGAGCGGGGTCGGGGGTGGGGTCGGTCGCAGCGGTCACTTGCGCAGCTCCAGGATTGTTTTACCGATCCGCACCTGGGTCCCGAGAGAGATGGCGGTCGGCTGATTGATCCGGACGGACCCGATGTAGGTGCCATTGGTCGATCCGAGGTCCTCCACGAACCACTGGTCGCCGGAGACGGCGATCCGGGCGTGGCGGGTGGAGGCATAGTCGTCATCGAGGATGATCGCGGCATCGCTGCCGCGGCCGATGACGATGGGGGCCTGCGAGAGAGGCACGGTCACACCGGCGTTGGAGCCGGTGGTGACGGCCACATGCGTGGGTACGCCGCGCCGCGGTGCACGCGCCGCGGCAGCCTTGCCGCGAGCAGGCGGGGCCGCGGGCTGGCCACCGGCGGAGGCGTTGGTGACCCGCGCGCCGAACATGTCGGAGCGGATCACCGACAACGCGGCCAGCACGAAGATCCACAGGATCGCCAGATAGGCGACCCGGATCAGGAACAGGGTCAGCTCGCTCAACGGCGCTCCTCCACGATATGCGCGGTGATGACGGTGGTGCCGATGCGCACCTGAGAGCCGTCGTCCAAGGTGGCACTCGCCATCTTCTGCCCATTGACCAGCATGCCGTTGGTCGAGCCGAGGTCATAGACCTCGACACGCACACGGTCGCCGGCCGGCTTCGAGCGGAACTCGATGTGGCGGCGGCTGATGCCAGGGTCGTTGATACGCAGGTCGGCGTCGGTGCCCCGTCCCACGACGAGGTTGCCGTGGAGCGGGTGCCGGGTGCCGTTGATCTCCAGGTAGGCCTGCGCGCGGCTCACCTGGGTGTCGCTCATGTCGGCGCCGGAGACGGCAGCCTGGGCGCGGCTGCGCACCCGGAACCGGCCGATCGTCAGGTCCTTCGCCTCGCCGAACTCGATGCTCACGCGGCCGGGGAAGACGAACCCCTGCGCCTCGGCGTGGTCCATCAGCTGGCGCTTCAGCTCTTCCTTGAGGTGGGGTCCGTAGGACTCCAGCTTGCCCAGGTCGCTGGCGGACAGTTCCACGAAGAAGTCGTTGGGGACCAGGCGCCGCTGGCGGCTGAGCACCTGGGCATTGTTGTCGATCTCGCGCTGGAGCGCGGCGACGATCTCCACCGACTTCACCTCGGACCGGAACGCCTTCGCGAAAGCGCCTGAGATGAGCTGCTCCAACTTCTGCTCGAACTTCTGCAGGCCGCTCACGTTGTTGCGCTCCTCTCAGGTGCCGGGGGTGGGCCGGTCGGGGTGGGTGGTCAGTCGCGTACGGGCACAGTGGTCCCCGGGATTCGGCCCGATCGTATCGGTGCACCCTAGGGGATCTGCCACTTCCCGCATTCTGCGTGGTTTCGATCCTCCCACGATCGGGTGACCACCAGCGTCAAGGCGAGCGGGGTGCCGTCGTTTTGGGTCGGTGGGCGCCCGTGGGCTAACGTTTCCTCTGCTGCACGCGCGAGTGGCGGAATAGGCAGACGCGCACGGTTCAGGTCCGTGTGTCCGAAAGGACGTGGGGGTTCAACTCCCCCCTCGCGCACCACCACCGAAGCCCCAGGGAATCCCTGGGGCTTCGTGCATTTCAGCGCGATCGCGAAGAACGTAGTCGATCATCCGCCAAGGGTGACGTGGCGCGCGCAGTCTATTGCGACGCTCGGTGGACATCCCGCCGATGACTGGAGCGCCTTCGATGCCGAACCGTCCCGACCTTCACGCCCGGACCATGCTGCCGATCCCGGACCGACCAGCGTCGGGACACACGACGTACGACGCCAAGGACCCGGAGACGAAGTACCCGCCGATCGAGCCGCTGCTGCCGCCGGACGGCGCGCCCAACGTACTCGTCATCCTCCTGGACGACGTCGGCTTCGGAGCGTCGAGCGCGTTCGGAGGGCCCTGCGCCACGCCGGTCGCGGAGCGGCTGGCTGGCAACGGCCTGCGTTACAACCGATTCCACACCACGGCGCTGTGCGCCCCGACGCGGCAGGCACTGCTCACCGGCCGCAACCACCACTCCGTCGGGATGGGCAGCATCACCGAGACGGCGACGTCGGCGCCCGGCAACAGCTCGGTGCGGCCCAACACCAAGGCGCCGCTGGCGATGACGCTCAAGCTCAACGGGTACTCGACGGCACAGTTCGGGAAGTGCCACGAGGTCCCGGTCTGGCAATCCTCGCCGCTCGGCCCCTTCGACGCCTGGCCCTCGGCAGGCGGAGGGTTCGAGACGTTCTACGGCTTCATCGGCGGTGAGAACAACCAGTGGGATCCCGCGCTCTACGAAGGCACCACCGCGATCGAGCCGCCCGCGACGGCCGAGGAGGGGTATCACCTCACCGAGGACCTGGCCGACCACGCGTGCGCCTGGATCCGCCAGCAGAAGGCGCTGATGCCCGACCGGCCGTTCTTCGCCTACTTCGCGCCGGGCGCGACCCACGCTCCCCACCACGTCCCCAAGGAGTGGATCGACAAGTACGCCGGCAAGTTCGACGACGGCTGGGACGCCCACCGGGAGCGCACCTTCGCGCGGCAGAAGGAGCTCGGGGTCATCCCCGCCGATGCCGAGCTGACCGCCCGCCACGACGAGATCCCGGCGTGGGACGACATGCCGGACGAGCTGAAGCCCGTGCTCGCCCGTCAGATGGAGGTGTACGCCGGCTTCCTCGAGCACACCGACCACCACGTCGGCCGCGTGATCGACACCATCGCCGACCTCGGCGTACTCGACAACACCATCGTCTACTACATCATCGGCGACAACGGCGCCTCCGCCGAGGGCACCGTCAACGGCGCCTTCAACGAGATGGCCAACTTCAACGGCATGGCCGCGCTGGAGACGCCCGAGTTCATGCGGGCGAAGATGGACGAGTTCGGCTCACCCAGCTCCTACAACCACTACTCGGTCGGCTGGGCGTGGGCGATGAACTCGCCGCTGCAGTGGACCAAGCAGGTCGCCTCGCACTGGGGCGGCACGCGCAACGGCACCATCGTGCACTGGCCGGACGGGATCGACGACCCGGGCTCGGTGCGCCCCCAGTTCACCCATGTCATCGACCTGGCGCCGACCGTCCTCGAAGCGGCAGGGCTGCCCGAGCCCGCCATGGTCAACGGCGTCCAGCAGTCGCCGATGGAGGGGACGAGCATGCTCTACACCTTCCGCGGCGCGAGCGAGCCGGAGCGGCACGACCTGCAGTACTTCGAGATGTTCGCCAACCGCGGCGTCTACCACAAGGGCTGGAGCGCGGTCACCAAGCACCGCACCCCGTGGGTGATGGTCGGCGGAGAGCTGCCGGCCTTCGATGACGACGTGTGGGAGCTGTACGACGGCAACACGGACTTCAGCCAGGCGCGGGATCTCTCGGCGGAGCACCCCGGGAAGCTCGCCGAGCTGCAGCGGCTCTGGTTGATCGAGGCCGTGAAGTACGGAGTGCTGCCGATGGACGACCGCACCAGCGAGCGGCTCGAGCCCACGATGGCCGGCAGGCCGACCCTCGTTCGCGGCAACACCCAGCTCTTCTTCCCCGGCATGGGCCGGCTCTCGGAGAACAGCGTGGTCAGCATCAAGAACAAGTCGTTCTCCGTCACCGCCGAGGTGACGATCCCCGACACCGGCGCCGAGGGTGTGATCATCGCCCAGGGCGGCCGGTTCGGCGGCTGGACGTTCTTCGCCCGCGACGGACGGCTCAAGTTCGTCTACAACGTGCTCGGCATCCAGGAGTTCCCCGTCGTCTCCGAATCCCTGCTCGCGGCTGGCACCCGCCAGGTGCGGGTCGAGTTCGCCTACGACGGTGGCGGGCTCGCGAAGGGTGGCGACGTCACGCTCTACGACGACGGCAAGCCGGTCGGGTCGGGCCGGGTGGAGGCGACGCAGCCGATGGTCTTCTCGGCCGACGAGACCACCGACATCGGCTACGAGTCCGGTACGACGGTCTCCTCGGACTACACGAGCCGGACCAGCCGGTTCAGCGGCAAGATCGCGTGGGTCCAGATCGGCCTCGGGGACGACGTACACGACCACTACATCGACCCGGACGAGCGATTCAGGATCGCGATGGCACGTCAGTAGCGGCGGCGGGCTCGAGTCGCTTGCGACCGATGATCACGAGGATAGCGATGATGACGTACGCGAGGATGCCGGCGATTGCGCCGAGGTAGAGCTCCTGGTCGACGACGATCGCGGTGCAGCTGATCAGCGAGAAGTCGAACAGGCCGTGGAGCACGGAGTTGAGGGCGTTGCCTCCGGAGGCGCGGCGGATCAGGTAGAAGAAGTAGCCGGCGAAGGTGACCACGATCGCCTGTGGGACGGCCTGGCCGCCCGAGCCGAGCGCGTTGGTCAGGTGGACCGAGCCGAACACGATGCTGGACCACAGGGCCACCTTGCCCTCGGTGAGGCCGTGCTCGCGCAGGATGGTGACGCCGACGCCCCGGAACATGCCCTCCTCGCCCCAGCCGACGAACTGGGTGGCGACGAGGAGCGCGAGGACGAAGCCGATGCCCTTGTCGGCCAGCCCGGCGTAGTTGATGGCGAGCAGGATGCAGACAGCCAGGATGATCGGGACGGCCCAGGTCCACTGGCGCAGGCGTCGCTCCTCGCGGAGGACGGGGCGTCCCCAGCCGAGCCATGCGATGACGGCGTAGGTGAACACCACCGCGGCGCCGAGCGGGATCCACATGTTGACCAGGACGTCGCGGGTGGTGGTGAACCCGTCGCCGGAGTCGAAGACCGCCTGCGCCACACGACCGCCGAGCTGGATGATCGCGAGGTAGGCGACGACGATGATCGCGAAGCCGACGTACGACAACCTTCGCGGAGCGGGATCCGCGCTTACCTGCTCCGTCATGCTCACGTCGGGAGCCTAGCGGTCTGAATCGTGGGGGTTCGGCGATGTCACAGACCGGCCCGATGTTCCGTCAGAGGGGTGAACATCGGGAATCACCCAACAACTGGAGACAACATGAACATCGCCCTGTGGATCGTCGCCGGCATCTTCGGCGTCGCCTACGTCGCCGGCGGCATCGTCAAGCTGACGATGTCTTATGAGAAGTACGCCGCGAAGCTCGGCTGGCCGGGGGACTTCACGCCCGGGAACGTGCGGTTCATGGGTGTCGTGGAGATTCTGGGCGGCATCGGCCTGGTCCTTCCGGGACTGGTCGGTGTGGCGCCGGTCCTGGTGCCGGTCGCGGCATCGTGCATGGCGCTCTACATGGCCGGAGCGATCACCGAGCGGCTTCGGCGCGGTGAGTACAAGGAGCTCCTCGGCGACCTGCTCTTTCTCGCGGCGATGGTCTTCGTCGCCTGGGGGCGCTTCGCGATCGAGCCGTTCTAGCCGACAACCTTGTCGAGCTTGATAGGCAGGTCCGTGATCTCGGCTATCCGTCCGAGGCCTTCGCCAACCAGCTGGTCGGAGCGGTCGCGCGTAGCGGCTCGAGGTCAACCCCGTCGTAGGGGGATCCTGGCCGGACCCGGCCAGAACCTTGACGTGACTGACGTCACACCTTTACGGTTCACACGTTGAATCGTTTCATGTCGATGTGGTCGGAGCTCCGATCAAGGTGGGAGAACAGACCGTGATCCATCAGCACCAGCTTGCCCGTCGTGGTGTCCTCAAAGGCATGGCCGCCGTCGCGTCGGCGACCCTCATGAGCCGTGTCCTGGCAGCCGAGTCGGCTGCGGCGGCCGCGCCATCACGCGGCCGGTCGATCGACCGCGAGGCGTTGGTCTCCCGGCACCGTGTGGTTCGCCACGAGAGCGACGTCGAGCTTCCGATCCAGGTCGGCAACGGCCGGTTCGCCTTCGGTGCCGACGTGACCGGCCTGCAGACCTTCCTCGCTTTCAACACCCTCGCCGACTGGGGCTGGCACGAGGACGCGCTGCCCGCCGGCAAGCAGATCTCCGACCTCAAAGGCCGGGTCTGGGACACCTACGGCCGCGATGTCGCGTACTGGACCCATGACGAGGGCGAGCCGGAGATCTTCAACTGGCTCCGGGAGAACCCCCACCGGGCGAACCTCGGGCGGATCGGGCTGCGGATGCTCAAGGCCGACGGCACCGAGGCGGTCGAGGCGGACCTGACCGACGTCGAGCAGGTGCTCGACCCGTGGACCGGCTTGTTGCGCAGCAGGTTCCGGCTCGAGGGCCACCAGGTGAAGGTCGAGACCGCCTGCCACCCGGGGCAGGACGCGATCGGCGTACGCATCGACTCGGACCTGGTCAGGGCCGGTCGCCTGACGGCGTTCATCGACTTCCCGTATGCGATGACCACCGGTACCCAGAAGTTCTCGGCGCCGTTCGTCGGGTTCTGGGACCGCCCCGAGAGGCACACCACCACCGTGATGCGCCGCGGCCGGACCGCCCGGGTCACCCACACGATGGACGACACCGAGTACCAGGTCGGTCTCGACCTGCCGGGCGGTGCCGAGATCACCCGTCTGGACCCGGCACTGCACCGCTACCAGATCGTCGGCCGCGGGAACCGTCTGGAGCTGACCGCGTTGTTCGCCCCGGAGGTGGGCAAGGTGCCGTCGGCCCGCGACGTGGTCGACGCGAGCGAGGAGTGGTGGCCCCGGTTCTGGCGGACCGGCGGCGCCGTCGATCTCTCGCGGAGCACAGACCCGCGCTGGCGTGAGCTCGAGCGTCGCATCGTGCTCAGCCAGTACCACCTCGCGGTCAACGACGCCGGCAACGATCCGGCCCAGGAGTCCGGGCTGGTCAACAACGGCTGGTACGGCAAGTTCCATATGGAGATGTACTGGTGGCACGCCTTCCACTACGGCTTGTGGAACCGCTGGTCGCTCCTCGACCGGAGCACGGACATCTATGAACGGTTCCTTCCGCACGCACGTGAGCTTGCCGAGTCGCAGGGTTTCCGCGGAGCGCGCTGGCCCAAGATGACCACCGCCTTCGGTGACGCGATCGGCCGGGAGTCGCCGGGCACGCCGACATGCCTGCTGATCTGGCAGCAGCCGCACCCGTTGTTCCTTGCCGAGATGGACTACCAGGCGCATCCGCAGCGGAGCACCTTGCGCAAGTGGGAGACCGTGGTCCGTGAGACGGCCGAGTTCATGGCGTCGTTCGCGAACCGTGAGGAGGAGACCGGCCGGTACGTCATCGGGCCGCCGATCATGTGCTGCAACGAACGGAACAAGCCGGAGTCGACGCTGAACCCGACCTTCGAGCTCTCCTACTGGAAGTTCGGGCTGCGCGTCGCCCAGCAGTGGCGCCAGCGGCTCGGCCGGGCGCGGGACGAGGCGCTGGACGAGATCCTGGACAACCTCGCGCCGCTGCCCGTCGAGGAAGGCACCTATGTCCTCTACGAGGGCGTGCCGAACATGTGGACCGAACGCAACACCAACCACCCCGACCCGATCGCGCCGTTCGGGATGCTGCCGGGCGACGGTGTCGACCTGGAGACCATGCGGGCGACCACCCGACGCGTGTACGAGACCTGGCCGGTCACCGACCTCTACAGCTGGGACTTCCCGTTGCTCGCCATGAACGCGGCCCGTCTCGGTGACCCGGTCAGCGCGGTCGACAACCTGCTCCATGAGCGCCTCGGTTTCACCGACACCGGGCTTCCGGCGAGCGGCAAGAGCGGTGTGCCCTCGCCGTACTTCCCGTCGGCCGGTGGGCTGCTCTACTCGGTGGCGATGATGTGCGCCGGGTGGGCGGACTCGCCCGAAGGCGTACGTGGCGCGACCGGCACCCCGGGACCACGCGGCTCCGCTCCGGGGTTCCCGACGGACGGCTGGAAGGTCGTCTGGGAGGACCTCTCGCCCGCTCTGTGAGGGCGCCCGCGGCTGGTGCCGTGAGGACTGGCATCGGTCTGTCGACGGCCGGGATCGAGCCGTTGAGCGCAGCCACCTTTTGAGTGATGCGCGGCCGGATCCGGGCCACTAGCCTGACCTCATGGAGCGGCCGTGGCCGCTGACCGGCCGGGACGACGAGCTGCGGAGGGTGGCAGCGGCGATCAGGCCCGGTGCGGCGGGCGTCATCGTTGCGGGTCCGGCGGGGGTGGGGAAGACCCGGCTCGCCCGTGAGGCGTTGGCGGCCGCCGCCGGTCATGGGGGATCCGTCCTGTACGCCCAGGGGAGCACGGCCGCCCGGCAGTTCCCGCTCGGTGCGTTCGCCGGTCTGCTCGACGTCCCGCCCGGCGAGGCGGCCGAGACCATCGGCCGGGCGCTCGACCAGATCACCCTGCAGCTCCCGCTCGTGCTGACCGTCGACGACGCTCATCTGCTCGACGAGCACTCCGCGATCGTGGTCCACCGGGTGGTGGCCCGGCGGATGGCTCCGGTGCTGATCACGCTCCGCACCGGGGAGCCCGCGCCCGACATCGTGACCTCGCTGTGGAAGGACGAGCACCTCCCGCGCCTGGACCTGGCGCCGCTGGATGCCGAGGAGAGCACCCGGCTGATCGCCCGGGTGCTCGGCGGTCCGGTCGACACGGACTCCGCGCACCGACTGTGGACGATGACCGAGGGCAGCCCGCTGTTCCTGCGGCACCTGCTGGCCGGTGAGGTGTCGGCGGGCCGCTTCAGCGCGGCGTCCGGGATCTGGCGATGGAGCAGCGAGCCGGCGATCTCGCCGGAGCTCGCCGGTCTCCTGGAGCGGGAGATCGGCGACCTTGCGGCCGGGGTGCGGGACGTCGTCGACCTGGTAGCCCTGGCCGAGCCGGTGGCGGTCGCGACACTGTCCGCGCTGACCTCGGCGGCCGACCTCGAGGAGGCGGAGGAGCGTGGGCTGGTGCGTACCGACGGGGTGGTCGCCCGGCTGGCACACCCCCTCTACGGCGAGGTACGCCGCGCCGCGATGGGCACGCTGCGTGCCCGCCGCCTCCGCGGCCGGGTGGCGCTCACCCTGGACCCGGAGCCGGACCCGATCCCCCGCGCCGTACTGACCCTCGACGCCGACCTGCCACCGGAGCCGGCGCTGTTCCTCCGGGCCGCCGAGGCCGCGACCCGGATGTACGACCTGCCGTTGGCCGAGCGGCTGGCCCGCGCGGCCGCGGCGACCGGCGACATCGCCGCCAGGGTGGTGCACGGCGCCGCGCTCTCCTGGCTCAGCCGCGGCGAGGAGGCCGAGGCGATCCACGAGGACATCGTCGCCACCGCGTCCGACCCGGGGCTGCTCGCGATGGTGCAGCTGCATCGCACCGGCAACCTGCTCTTCACGATGGCCCGGCCCGACGAGGCCCATCAGGCGCTGGCCGCAGCCGAGGCCACCGGCGCAGCCCCGGTCCACGTCGCCGCCATGGCGCTCGTCCTGCGCCTGGTGGACGGCGAGATCTCTGCCGTGCTCGCCCGGGCGCCGCAGCTGCTGCGGAGCGAGATTCCCGACGACCTGGCCGGCATCCTGGTCGCCACATCTGCGTCCGCGGCGGCCGCCGTCACCGGTGACCGCGAGCTCCTCGACGAGGCCGCCGTCGTGGGCGGACTGACCGCCGACCGGGTGCCGACCGTCATTCCTGGCTTCGGGCTCGCCGACTTCCAGGTGCTCGGACACCGCCTCGCCGGCACACCGGACCGGGGCGCGGACCTGGCCCGGAGGATGCGGGCCGCATCGGCCGACCTCCCCGGGCCGGCCAGGCTCATGGGGCTCGTCGTCGCAGGTCACGCGGCCCTCGCCCAGGGCCGCCTGCTCGATGCTCTGCTCTCGCTGCACGAGGCCTGGGCCGCGCTGGATGGCTCCGGCCACGAGTTCCGGTTCCGGTGTCGTACGTTGCTGGCGACCGCCCTCGCGCAGGCTGGTCGACCGGAGAACGCCGCGCCGCTGCTGGCCGGCGTGGCTGCCGGGCACCATCCGGCGTACCGGCTCTATCTGCCCGACGACCGCCTCGCGCTGGCGTGGGGTGCAGCTGCTGAGGGGTGGACGACGGAGGCGATCGGCCACGCGGTCGCCGCGGCGGATCTCGCTCGCGAGGCGGGTTCACCGGCGTACGAGGTCCTCGCCTGGCAGACCGCGGTCCAGCTCGGCGACACGACCGTGGCACCGGCCCGCCGCCTCGCCCCTCTCGCCGGGCTCGGCCCTCGCGCCGACGCGGCTCTGAGCCATGCCCGGGCGTGGGCCGACGAGGACGGCGACGCGCTGCTCCGGGTGGCGCATGCGTGGGCCCGGCTCGGTGACCTCGTCGCCGCGGGCGACGCGGCCGCGCAGGCCGCCGACGTGCAGCGCCGCGCGGGGAGGCCGGGCTCGGCCTTGACCGCGGCGGCCACCGCGGCGAAGCTGGCGGAGAGGTCGGGTGCCCGCACCCCGGCGCTGGTGGTCGCGGCCCGGCCGCTGCCGCTGACCGCCCGTGAGCGGGAGATCGCCGCCCTGGCCGCCCGAGGGTTGTCGAACAAGGACATCGCGGCGCGACTGACCCTGTCGGTGCGCACCGTCGAGGGCCACCTCTACCGGGCCGGCCACAAGCTCGGCGTCTCCGAGCGAGCCGGGCTGGCGGACCCTCTCGGAGTCGAGTAGCGCACTACTCGCACCACTTCGGCTCCAGCGGCGGATGCTGAACGCACCCGACCGAAGGAGAAGTCATGAGCACCACCTACGTACGGCCCCACGAGGGCCAGCACAGCCCGATGATCGACGGAGACCATGTCGCCAAGGCCGCCGTCAAGGACGCCCAGGGGGCTTTCGAGGTCTTCGAGGTGATCGCACCCGCCGCCCCGATGACGCCGCCGCACGTCTCGCCGTGGAGCGGGGTGCTGTACCTGCTCGAGGGCCGCATCACGGCGTACGTCGACGGTAGGTCCTACGATGTCGAGCCCGGCGGACTGGTCGTCTTCCCGGCCGGCACCCCCGGCACCTTCGAGGTCGTCGGCGACTCCGCCCGAGCGCTCGCGATCACCACCGGCGACGGCGCCGGCCGGTTCTTCGCCGACTTCGCCAGCTCCGTTCCCGCAGGCCAGCCCGCCGCGGACTCGATGGCCGCGATCCTGTCGGTCACCGAGCGCCATGGGGTCGCTCTGGCGGGCGGATGATCCGGGCGACTCAACGACAGGGGCCTGTCTCGGAACGCGACTCACGCCGCATTCCGAAACAGGCCCCAGTGTCTGGGTCGGGTCGGTGACCCGTCAGAGGTCGCGCCGGATCTCGTCCTCGCGCGGAAGGTCGGGGCTGCGTCGCAGGTTGACGACGGCCAGCGCCAGGCCTCCCCAGATGACCAGCATCGCGACGAGCATCATGACGATGGCGGAGCCGCTCATGACTGTGCTCCCTTCTCGTTGAAGTGAACCGGGGACAGAGCCTCGGGGTCCCGCCACTTGGCCTGAGCGGCCAGGAACCCGAAGACGATGACGGCGCCTGCCGCGCCCCAGCCGAAGACGGCGAGCATCCAGGCCGGGTAGCCCTCGTACGGCGTCTTCACGTCCTCCCAGAAGGAGAGCCCGAGCACGAGGACCAGGCCGATCGGGGCGACGATGCTGATCAGGATCCGCCACCAGGCACCGACGACGATCGAGCTGCCGTCGGACAGGTGAGCGCTGAACATCGGCAGCACGCGCAGCCCCCAGCTCATGATCAGCATCGAGATCACGGCGACCAGCAGGATGCCGAACTGGTTGATGAAGTGGTCGATGATGTCGAGCACGTAGATCCCGCTCGTGGTGGCGAAGAACACCAGGCTGAGCAGAGCCATCGGCACGGTGACCGCGATCGTGGCAGTGGTGCGCGTGATCTCGAACTTGTCACGCACCGCCGAGATCACGACCTCGACGATGGACACCATCGAGGTGAAACCGGCGATGACCAGGGAGAAGAAGAAGAGCACCCCGATCAGGGCCCCTGCGGGCGCCTCGCTGATGATCGCGGGGAAGGCGACGAACGCCAGACCGATGCCAGAGGTGGCGACCTCGCCGACGGCGACCCCGTTGGCCTGCGCCATGAAGCCGAGCGCGGCGAAGACGCCGATGCCGGCGAGCAGCTCGAAGCTGGAGTTGGCGAAGCCGACCACGAGCCCGGCGCCCGGCATGTCCGTGTGCTTGTGGACGTAGGAGGAGTAGGTGATCATGATGCCGAAGCCGATGGACAGCGAGAAGAAGATCTGTCCGTACGCCGCCGCCCACACTGTTGCGTCGGTCAGCGCACTCCAGTTCGGGGTGAAGAGCGCGTCCAGCCCTTCGGCCGCACCGGGGAGGAAGAGCGAGCGCACCACGAGGATCGCGAAGGCGACCACGAGGATCGGGATGAAGATGGCCGAGGTCGCGCCGACGCCCTTCTGGACGCCGAGCAGCATGACGGCCAGGATCGCGACCCACACCAGCAGCAGCGGGATCAGCACGCCCCACACCGGGGTGGCGTCGATGCCCGGATCGCCTGCCTTGAGGAACTCGCCGAAGAAGAAGCCCTCCGGGTCGTCACCCCAGGCCTTGGTGACGCTGAAGATCGTGTAGCGCACCGCCCAGGCCATCACGGCTGCGTAGTAGATGGCGATCATGAAGCAGATGCCGACCTGCCACCAGCCCAGGCCCTCGGTGCCGCGGCGCAGGCGCGCGAACGACAACGGCGCGGAGCCCCGGTAGCGGTGGCCCAGTGCGTAGTCGAGGAACAGGAACGGGATTCCGGCTGTCAGCAACGCCACGATGTAGGGGATGACGAACGCGCCACCTCCGTTGTCGTAGGCGACGTAGGGGAAACGCCAGATGTTTCCCAGGCCCACCGCGGAGCCGATCGCCGCGAAGATGAAGACCTGTCGCGATGAGAACGCTCCGCGTTTCGCCGCGGCTGCT
>NZ_JBEXRR010000060.1:0-27647 GCF_040613175.1 Nocardioides sp. NPDC006303 | reverse complement strand
AAGTTCCAGGACGGCTACTCGGAGATGACCACGGGTCTGAAGGACGCCATTGCTGGTGTCGAGGACATGGCTCAGGCTCTGCGTGACATGGCCACGGCGATCCAGGACCTGGACTCGCAGCTCGCCGGCGGCTGATTATTCGCGGTCGGGGCGGGGTGAAAGACATTCGCCCTGCCCGCGGCGATAATTCGGCACTTTGACCGGGCAATTTGACGGAAGTTCGAAGGGAAACGGGCGATGGCGGACGTCAAGATCAAGATCGAGACACTCTCCAGAATCCAGACGCAGCTAAACGCGATCGTCGACGAGTTCGAGAATGCGACGGGCAATTCTGAGGCGCTCGAAGCAGCGATCGGCAACCCCTACGGCCGCGGTGAGCTACGCGACAAGGCGCAGGACTTCGAGGAACGCTGGGACGACAAGCGGGACGAGCTCAAAGAGGGCCTGAAAGAGTTGCATGACCACGTCAAGGGCGTAGTCGAAGGCTTCGAGAACTGGGACAGCGAGACCGCTCTCCAGTTCCAGTCGAACTCCTCCGTGCAGGCACCGGGCGCCCCAGGCGGGTCGGCCCCGAGCTCACCCGCCGCGGTTTGAGCGCACGCATCCCCAGACTCAAGTCTCGAACGAAGGAACGCATCTGCGATGGACTCGTCTCCCAAGGGTAGGGAAATCAGAACGGTCGAGGGTGACCCCTCCGCTGTCATCTCGCGCGGCAACTGGATCGAAACCCTGGGCGGGATGATGGAGGACTGCGCCCAGGAGCTGCAGACGATTGCCACGCACGACCTCGCGAACGGCGAGATGGACGGCAAGGCGGTCGAGAAGCTTCAGGACAAGATCGGCGACTCGTGGGAGACCCTCCGCGAGGCCGCGCAGTTGTACAAGCCGGTGGGTCCGATCATCGCAACCTACGGCGAAGAGCTCCAGCAGTGGCAGCCTCTGATCCGGTCGCAGGTCGACACCTGCGAGGACCTGTGGGCCAAGTTCGACAGCATGGAAGGTGCGCCGACCCATCTTCCGGGCGCCGGTCCGGAGGAGGGCAGCCCGGAGGCGCAGCAGGAGGAAGACGCCGAGGAGGCGAAGGACCAGGCCCGCAAGGACTGGGAGAACGCCGCCGAGACCTGGGACGGCTACTACGACTCCTGGGAAGACGCGTACGACGCTGCGGTCAGCGGGATCGGCAACGAGATGTCGGGCAAGATCGAGGACGGCTTCTGGGAAGTTCTCGATGACATCATCGCCGTGCTGGAGATCGTGGCGCTCGTCGTCCTTGTTCTGGGAATCTTCCTCACCGGTCCGTTCGCCGCGATCGCATTCGCAATTTCCGCCGCGGTTTTCGCCATGCGCGCGGTCCAGTACTGCGCCGGTGAGTGTTCCCTTCTAGAACTTGGGCTGGCCGCCCTTGATGTTGTTCCATTCGGAAAATTCGGGGCCATGGCGGACGCGATGACCGATCTGGGTGCGAATGCCACAAAGTTTGCGAAGTTCTCGGCTGCTTTCAAGGCTGGGTCGGGATTCGGAGATATGGCATGGGCGGGGCGAAAGGCCTTCCCGGACATGATGACGGCACTCCACACCGGTCTCGACATCAAAGACTTCGAGCGAATTGCAAGCAATCCCAATTTGTGGGCAGCTGCCGGCGAAGTTCAGGGTGCGCTGGCAAAGTACGGCAACTCCTTCTACAGCAGTGTCCAGACTGTCACGGGGATGTTTGAGGGTTCGTTCGTCGACGTCGTCAATTGATGTCGTCATGAACTCTGTCGAATGAGTGGCTTGAACAACGAAAAGAGTGTAACGGTGGACGAGAATTGGCGCATCGAAGGAGTTTATCCGGAAGACGGGTGGACTTATGCGGCGTGTGACCTCGAGACCGACATCAACCAATGGGTCGAGACGGAAGAGAAGCGTCTACGCAACTGGTGGGGCGAGGCATGGGCCCAGGACGAGGCCGCCAACGACTTGAATGGTGCGGCGCTGAGGGATGCGTACAACGCCGCTCACGTGCCAGGGACCCTGATCGCCATGTTGCACTGGCCGCTGCCATTGCCGCTCCCGAGCCGGATTCGTGTTGAGCTCGCGTCTGGATCTCCCGTTACGGTCCAGGCATGGCAGGATGCAGGGTTTGATGTCGACGAGTGGAGCGGCTCGGCACTTGGTCCCGGTCTGAAGTGCATCGCCGCGCGCGACGAGGTGATCGACGGCGTCGCCCTGCATCTTTCTACCGCAGCATACGTTTTCGCGAATCAGGACGGTGGCGTGATGGTCACCGTGGAGTCGGGAACACGTGAGGTGTTCGATCTCACGTTGGCGAAGATGCCAGCTATCTTGTCGACACTCACGTTGTATCTTCCGGGCGGTGTGCGATTCTTCGCCTCCGATGTGAAGGGTATGACACGAAACGCGATGGACGAGTGGGAGAAGGTAACTGATGCCTAAGGCTGCGGCGCCTCGGCCAGCTGAATGGGCGAATCGTAGGGATCGGCACGAGCCGTTCGACCTTGACGAGCTGAACCGGGTTGTGATGGACCATGCCTACATCGACTTGGAGGCGGCCCGTCGGCGTCGTGGGAATCCCTTGATGCGAATTGGCGCAGCGTTGATGTTCTGGGTCGCTGCGCTGGGAACGGCTGGGCCGCTGTTTGCTGCCGGCGTGTTCGTGAGCGGTGGCGGATATCGAAAGTTTTCTGAAGACTTTTCTGCAGGCTTCGAGGTCCAGTGCATCTATATCGGGTCCATTCTAGGAAGCGTTGCTGTCCTTTACTTCCTTGTGCCCTGGCTCAGGGCGTCACATCGGCAATGGAGCGGGACACTCGCCGCGATGTCGGTTGCAGTCGCCGTGACGACGGCGATTCTGCTAGTCCTCATCTACACGAGCAATGCGGACGTCTATCCGCGTTTTCCGATGGTTATCCCCGTGTGGATCACGTTCGTCTTGGCGATCGCTGCCGTGATTGGTGACTATCGCCTGCACTCGAATGTGAAACCCCCCGAGGTCGCGATCGATAGCCTGTCTGACGAGGACATCGAAGTCTTGCGCGCCAGTCGTCGCCAGGCGCTGAGGATCTTCCGGACGCAGGGGCTCGTTGGATACGGGGAGTTCACTGACTTCGACAAGAGTCCACTATGACCCGATTGGATCGAGGTGTCTGACATGGTCGGAAGCGACGGTGGTTCGCTGCGTGACATGCTTGGCGTTCGGAAGGATCCAGAGTTTTATCTGAAACTGCTGGACGGGTGGGAGAGGCATATCCCGGATGATGCACGCCGGGACGCGATCGATGCCGAGCTGAAGCGGCGTTTCATTGCCGCCAATAGGCCAGATCTACATGCGATGCTGCGGGCCCAGATGGATCAGGCCTTTGCCCTGATGAAACAGCAGAGCGTCATCGCCTATTTTTCTGCCACAAATGAGATGGCGAGCAAGGCTTACATTCCTGGGACGATGTTCGCGACCGTTCGGCGGACGCCGAACGGTGAGACCCTCGATGGGTACGTGACTCAAGCGATCCGCGAGTACGGCGCAAAGCCACTGTACGGTGACAAGCGCTTCATTCGCTTCGAACGCGAGTCGACGAAGACGTTCGAGGGCGGTTCGATCGTGATGACCTCGATCGTCTATGTCACGCCGATCCCAGGTTCGAACAGGCGCCGCGGCCTCCAACTGACGGCGTCAATCGCTCGTCCGGTGGAGATGTCCGCTGAGGACCCGAAGTTCGTCGGTTGGAAGACTGCCTTTGATCTCTGTGTCTCGACGCTTCGCTGGGCGCCGCCGGCGGCTTAGTCGCGAAGCGTTGACCGATCTTGGGTTGGAGCACTGATGGCCGCGCCGAAGGCACTGATGGAATGGGCGCGTAAGACAGATGATGCCCGTGAGGAGTGGGCTCGACAGGCGGTCGAAGGCTGGGCGCGTACGGAGCGATTCTCGCAGCCGTTCAGCTGGGGCCGAGGCCGAGGCGGCGGTGTTGGAGCGGAGCTACCCGCCGCTTCCTGGTCGGTTCCTGCTGAACGCCGTCGGCGCTGTGGCCATGGCACTGCTCGCGCTCATCGTTCTTCCGATTTTCGGTTCGGCGGTCGTGGGGTTGGTGCTGGTTGCACTGGCCGGCGGCCAGGAGACCGGCGCGGAGGGACTGTTGTGGCTGGCGCGAATCGCCTTCGGTGCGGCGATTCTCGTAGCCGGCACAGGGTTGTCCGTGTGGTGGCAGACGCGGCGGCGCAGCGTCCTCGGCGTTGCGCTGGCCGCGGTCACCGCGATCGCGTCAGCGGCGACGTACGTGTTGCTGCTGGTCTCGGATCTGCCCACGATGCCGTGGCTGTCGATCCTGGTCCTTGGCGCTGGGGCCTTGGGGTTGGTCGATCTGGTCCTGGAGTTGGTATCCAGACCTGAGGGCGGGGGCAAAGAGCCGGAAGCCACCGCGGCGTGGGCCACGAAGCTCGGACAAGCGACAGCGGGCCGTCGTCGCACGAGACCGCCTTCTCGACGTACTCATCCATCGTCGTCTGGTCGACGTCGATGAAGGCGATCGAATTCGACTTCGAGAGATGCCCCTGGGCTACTGGTCCGAGCTCGATGGGCTCGACGAGCGGGCGTGGCGTCGGGTGCTCGAGTATCGCCACGTGGGGTGGCGTGAGTTCGACGCGAGTGACAAGCAGGTGCGCTAGCGGACCATGTCTACAATCATCACGGCCGCGACGACCAGAGCTCCGACGGCGAAGACTGCGCCGACGAGGGTGAGGCTGCCGTAGGCGATCGGGTAGAACCACCTCTCAAAGCTGTTAAGCGGCAGTTCGTTGTTGTAGGGCCCCTTGGGGTCGTACATCACTTCGACGTCGTCACCGGTCTTCATGTCCGGGGCACCGCCCTCACTGTGGCCGTAGTAGCTGCCGCCGGTCTCAGGAGCGGTGAACGTGTAGTTGACGTTGTATCTCGTGGAGCCGGGTCCGCCGCTGGTGTTCACCTTCCACGCTCGGCTGACGCGCGCGGTGGTCCGGGCCCAGTTGCGGCTGTTGACGGCTCGATTCCAGGCGCCTCCGAGGTTCAGATAGCCTGCCGCGCAGATCGCCATGCCTGCGATGACGCAGAAGGTCAGCCCGACGGCGTCTTCCAGTTCCATGCTGGTGGATGTGTCCTCTCCGTGTTCAGGCGGGGATCAGGTCGAGGGACGCGAGGATCACGAAGATGCCGCCTCCGCCGAGCACGATGAAGACGGCGCCGTAGTTGATGATGCGACCGAGGACCGAGCCGCCGGCGACGGTGTCGCTCGAGCTCGGCTGATCGGGGTCGTACATGACCTCGATGACGTCGCCGACCTTCGGGGCGTGGAGGTGGTCGACCTCGCCGATGTGCTGGACACCGGCAGCGTCACGGTATTCGTAGCGGGCCTCGTAGGACGTCTCGGTGGTGGTCGTCGCTGTGGCGGAGGAGTTGTGCTTCGTCTTCCGTACGTGGCGGATGGTCGCCTGCGCTCGCGGCCAGCTCGCGAGGCGGCGCCGGCGGCGGATCAGGTACCAGGCGAGCCAGGCCGGGAGGACAAGCATCGCGATGCCGATGAGGAGAGCGGCGACGGCACCGAGGCTCATGATCACTCCATTCCCGAGATTGAACGCCCTCACCCTAACCGCGAGAGCTGGGAGTCCGCGCCGGGGCGGTGCGGTGCCGCGGGGGCAGGGCGCGTACCGTATGCCCGCTCGGAATCTCGGGGGCTTCCGCGGTTGGGTCTCCCGACTCATCTACTGACGACGGGATGTGTGCGTTGACTCGACGTGTGGCGGCGATGGCGGTGGCTTCGGCGGCTCTGCTCTCCGGATGTGGCCAGGTCGGTCCGCCTCCGAAGGACTTCGCGACCGAGGACGCGGTCCTGGCGATGCGGGTCCACGAGGGCGGCGAGGACTCCAGCTACCTCGTGCTGGTCTCCGCGAAGGGTGAGACGCGTGCGATCGAGCTCGGCCGGGTCGAAGGCGCCGCGATCTCATGGACGGAGGATGGGATCACCACGTCCGACCGGAGCCACGACTACGTGATCAATGAGAAGGGACTCACCGCGAACGAGCGTACGAGCGGTGGGAGCGAAGTCGAGACGCAACACGAGTGGTACCGAGTGCCGGTCGGGGCGGGGACATTGGTCGGGTTCAGTCCCGAGGACGGCTCCAAGGATCCGTTCGTGACGTACATCGACGGAGAGAGCGGCAAGGCAACGACGCGGATGTCTCCGTACGGCCAGACGTCGACCGCGGCTGTGTGCGGCGAGCGCGTGTTCGCCTCTGGAAGGGGCACTGACACCAAGGCTTTCGAGGACGACAGCCAGTCCATCCCGGAGAACCAGTTGGACCGCGCCGCGCTGACGTCGGCCTATCCACACGACGGCACGGACATCCTGAGCACCTTGGAGCCCTCGGCCTTCCCGGGCACGACCTCGCCCTGCGTCGACGGCATCGTCTACGAAGGGTGGGAGAACGACGCCGACCAGCACCTCATGCGGGTCTGGAACACGGCCAAGGGAACGCCCGCGGCGCAGGTCGCCGTCGACCACGAGATCGTCTATCCGGAGGACGACTCGTCGCCCATCGGGGGACCGGCTCGGGTGACGGTCTCGGACGGACGGCTCTTCTGGGTCGTCGACAACACGATGTGGAGCGCGCCGTTGCCGACCACCGAGGCTGCGCCGATCCGTGCTCGCGAGGTCGGTTACCTGGAAGGTACCGCCGGGCTCAACGCTGAGGTGATGACGTACGCGTCGAATGCCGCCTATACGGTCACCAACGAGAGCGACCTGCACGAGCGCTTCTCCAGGCGCCGGAGCGATCGGGTGTGGACCGAGCTCACCGAGCTGAGCCTGGTGCGCACCGACCTGGCCACGGGGAAGGCGTCGCTGGCTCTCGAGGTCGGCGTGAAGGACGTCGACTTCCCGACCAAGGACACCAGAGTCACGGCGATGGCGATCAACCCGGAGTGGTTGGCCGAGAACGCGGAGTAGGCAGCACCGCCGGTGTTGCGAAGGTCACCGTGCGACACGCCGAAGCAAAGAGCGACCACCAGGGGCTCGAGTTGCCAGGGTGACGCCGTACCTCTCGATCTCGGGAACATTCACTGTTGAAAGGCACTTCGTCATGCGCACTCGCACCACCGTCCGGACCTGTCGACTGGCCGCCGCCGGCCTCAGCGTGGGCCTCGCGCTCACACTGACCGGGTGCGGCTCCGAGGCAACCGACTCGGACGCAGACGCTGCGACCGAGGTCGAGTCCAGCGCCCCGGCCTCCGAGTCAGCGTCCGCGGCTCCTGCCGGCGCCGAGGCCGAGGTGAAGATCGGGAAGACGCTCAAGGACCCCGACATGGGCGACACGATCGAGATCATCTCCGCGGTCCGCGACTTCCAGTCGACGGAGGAGGCCGAGCTCATCGCCGAAGGCGGCGAGATCGTGCTGCTCCAGATCAAGGTCAAGCCCGGGAAGGAGTACGGCGGCCTCATCCAGGACGGGAACCTCGAGATCTCCTGGGACAACGGGGCGGACTTCTGGTCGCCCGACACCGACGAGGTGGCCACGGAGCTGACCGCCGCGAAGCGTACGCCGTTCGAGGACGTGTCGCGGCGCGACGGCGGTGAGCACACCGGATGGATCGCCTTCGAGGTGGACGAGAAGGCTGATACGTACCTCGTCGAGTACGTCCGCGACGGCGCGAAGGTGATCGGCTCGGACAAGACCATCGCCGAGTTCAAGGAGCAGGTGGAGATCCCCGCCGGCTGAGGTCTCGACAAGCTGCTCGGCGGAGACCGGCTACGTCGGTGGCCGGTCTCCGCCGAGGCTCGTTAGGATCTGGGCGTCCGTTGTCTCGGAGAGGGGACTTGAAGGTGCATCCTGGGGCACGTCGTCGCGCGGGACTCGTTTCCGTTGCCAGTCTGGCGCTGGTCGCCACCGCCTGCTCGGGTGACCTTCCGGCCTCGGTCGAGGAGGGGTCCGAGGTCGCCGTCGCGTGGACGGAGTCCTTGACGAGCACCAACCCGGCGAGCGCGGCGAGCGTGACCGACGGGAACCTCGACATCGCCTCGGTCACCCGCGGAGCCTTCGGCACCCTGGTCAACGACACCGTCGAGATGGACGAGACCTTCGGCAAGGTCACCATGGAGGGCGACAAGCAGGCCCGGGTGCGCTACGACCTGGCCGAGCCCACCTGGTCCGATGGCGTACCGATCGACACCGCCGACCTCATGCTCGCCTGGGCGGCGACCTCGGGTTACTTCGCGACCTCCAAGGAAGGCAGCGATGGCAAGGTCGACTTCGGCGCGGTGCCGACCGGTCTGACCAAGAGTGCCTACATCCCCGAGGTCGACGAGGGCGCCCGCGCCATCGAGGTCCCGCTGGTGGTGCCGGTCGTCGACTGGCGTACGGCCCTGGACGTCGCCGTGCCGGCGCATGTCGTCGGCCAGAAGGCGCTGAAGATCGAGGACCCGATCGAGGCCAAGGAGGTCGTCGAGACCGCGATCGAGGAGTCCGACACCGCGAAGCTCACCAAGATCGCGGAGGCATGGACCTCGTCCTTCGCGATCGCAGAGAACGGCAAGGCGTCCGAGGAGGCGCTGCTCTCCAGCGGCCCCTACCGGGTCTCGAAGATCTCGGCCGGCGAGAGCGGCCAGGAGGTCGACCTGGAGGCCAACCCGGAATACGCGGGCGAGGCCAGGCCGACCTACGAGCAGGTACGCCTCACCCCGGCCGGCGCCGACGCGCTGGACAGCCTGGGGGAGAAGGTCGACGTCGTCCAGGTCACCCCGACCAAGGCCAACCGGAAGCAGGTGCGCGACCTCGAGCGCCGCGACTACGGCGTCGCGAACGCCAACGACGGCACCATGTGGGCGCTGATCCTCCGCTCCGACCGCGGCCTGTTCAAGCGCAAGGACACCCGTACGTCCTATCTGCGGGCAGTGCCCCGCGGCGACATCGCCGAAGGCGGCGCGGGCGAGTGGGCCGAGGCGTACGAAGCCACCGATGTCGTGCTCTTCCCGCCGGGTGGCGAGGGCTACCAGATCGCGACTGAGGACTCCGGGTTCTCCACGAAGTTCAAGGCCTCCGAGGACGCGACGGCCCCGCGCGGCGCCAAGGTGTGCATCGCCTACGACAAGTCGAACGCGTTCGCCTCAGGCGCCTACGACACCATCTCGAACGTCGTGGACGACGAGGGCTGGGGCACCACCGATTGTGGTGTGTCCTCGGCCGACAAGGTGCTCTCCGGCAGCAAGTGGGACGCAGCGCTCGTCCGGATCCCGGTCCCGCAGACGCCGGTGGAGATCTCGGCGCAGTGGGGTAGCAAGGGCAGCCAGAACGCGACCGGTGGTGGCGACCGTGAGCGCGACCGCCTCATCAGCGAGCTGGCCCGCACCGCCGATCCCTACGAGGCTCGCGACGTACGCGTCCAGATCGAGAAGACACTGGTCCGGGATTCGATCGTCGTGCCGATCGTGATGAACCCAACGGTGACGGTGATCGACAAGAAGGTCGACAGCGTGCGTCCCCGCTCCGGGCAGGTCGCGCCGCTGGTCTCGACCATCGTCGAATGGTCGCCGACCAAGAAGTAGGCGACTTTTAGCGCATTGGAGTGGTTGGGTTGCTCCACCCTTGAATAGGGTGCGGGCATGACGACGCTTCATCCCGGGGCAGTGTTCGGCCACTACCGCCTGGATCGCATTCTTGGTGAGGGTGGAATGGGCGTGGTCTATGACGCCTTCGACACCAAGCTCGAACGGCAAGTCGCCCTCAAGATGGTGCATGCCCACCTCGCCGACCGACAGTTCATCGACATGTTCATCCGCGAGGGGCAGACCCTGGCGCAGATCAGGTCGCCCCACATCATCGCGATCTACGACATCGGCGAGCAGCAGGGCAGCCCGTTCATCGTCACCCAGTTCATCAAGGGCGGTGATGTGACCGGGCTCGTACGCAGCAACGGACCGCTGGCGCCGCACCTCGCCTGCCTGGTGAACGCTCAGGTGGCGGGGGCGCTTCACGACGCCCACCAGGCGGGGATCATCCACCAGGACGTCAAGCCGTCGAACGTGCTCGTACGCAACCCCGCGAGCCCTCTCGACCCGTTCGCGTACCTGTGCGACTTCGGGATCGCGACCTCGTCCACCGACTCGCCTGCGGGCGGGATCACCGGCACCTGGAACTACCTGGCGCCCGAATACATCCGCGACGAGCGTGACGCGCAGGGCCGGCCGATCTCGCCGGAGCCGTCACGAGACATCTACGCGGCCGGCTGCATGCTTTGGTTCACGCTGACCGGCAAGATCCCCTACTCGGGTGCGGCCGTACAGGTGGCGATGGCCCACCAGAGCGCGCCGATCCCGCAGTTCGTCGGCACGGACGACTGGACCAAGGCGGCCAACCGGATCCTGCATCTCTCGATGGCGAAGGACCGCCGGAGCCGCTACCAGAGCGCGGACGTCTTCAAGGACGACCTGCTGAAGCTGCGCGAGATCACCGCGCCCCCTCAGCTGGTGCCCGCGCCGTCGATGACCGACCCGAACCCGGCGCCGATCCCGGTCGCGGCCGTACGGGCGCCCTCCGAGAGCGAAGCCATCCTGATCGAGGAGGCGCAGCGGCCGTCCAAGATCACTCCACTCCGGGTCGGCGCCGCGATGGTCGGGGTCGCCGCCCTCGGGGTCGGTGGAGCCTTGGCGATCACCCAGCCCTGGGTCGAGCACGGCCCCGAGCCCATCGTGCCGACCGTCAAGGGCGCTGCGTACGCGGATGTGAACGGGGACAAGTTCGGCGATGTGGTCACCAACATCGAGAACCCCGACGGGAAGGGGGTGGATGTGGTCACCTGGAAGTCGGACGGCCGCACGCTGACCCCGTCGAAACCCGTCACGTACGACGACCCCGCCCTCCCCGAGGACAACGACGGGAGCGAGGTGTTTCCGCTCTGCGCCGACTTCACCGGCGATGGGAAGAACTCGCTCATCACCTTCGTACGGAGCGAGAAGGGCTTCAACTTCCACGGTGATCTGGAGGGATCGCTCAAAGCGCCGGCGGGAGTCGTCGAGCAGGGCAAGAAGATGGCCGGGTCGACGTTCTACTACGACCTGGGCACTGACGACTTCGACGGTGACGGTGTCGCCGATCTGTTCATGACCACGACGTTCGGCAACCCGGACCGTGAACTCGACAAGAAGGGTAGGACGGTCGGGACCGGCAGCGTCTGGGTGTACCGCGGCACGGGGTCAGGATTTGCGGAGCCGACGCGGTTCGCGGCCTATCCGGCCGTATCCAGGGAGCAGGTCGTGGTGGGTGAATTCACTGGCGACGAGAAGGCTGACCTGCTGATCCTGAACCGGGTCGAAGGCAGCCCAGAGAACATGACGCTCACAACTGGCACCTCGGACCTGGACCTCTACCAAGGAGATGGGTCTGTGGTTGCTGCGCCCAAGTCGTTCGCCTTCAAACACCAGGGAATCAGCTCGCTCGTCGCCGGTGACGTCAACGGCGACGGTCGCGACGAGATCGTCGCCGCTGAAGCCGGCCGTGGTGAGGGTCAGTCGATCACCGTCGGCACGTTCAGCGAGGACCTGACCCAGTTCTCGATCGCCAACCGCGGGAAGCTGCCCAAGCCCCGCAACACCCTCAAGACCACCAGCAGGTATCCCGTGACCGTTGCCGACGTCAACGGCGACGGACGGACCGACATCGTCGCCGCTACGCAGGACACCAGTGAAAGCCCCTATGCCTTCTACGTGGCGCTGGCCTCGAAGACCGGCACGTTCCCCGGTCACATGATGGCGACGTGGAAGAAGTCGCCCGACGATGTACGCCGCTACAACCTGATGGGAGGAACCCTCGGATGAGTGATTCCACCGGAACCCCTGACAACGCCCCTCGCGGGCCGCAGCCGTCGTTCGAGCGTCCTCTGGTCGACGACCCAGACAAGACCACGATCAGGCCTCGGGTCGCTCGGCCCAGCGGACCTTCCAGTACGCCGCAGCCACCGCCGCCTCCTGCTCCGGCACCACCACCGCCTCCTACGACCCTGCCGCCGACGCAGGCCCCGCCGCCCCCGCCTCCGCCTGTGCAGACACCTTTGCCGGCGACCGTGCTAGGAGCGGATGCGCCCGGCATGATCGGGCCCTACCGGCTCGAGCAGCAGGTGGCGTCGAACGAGATGGCGGTCGTCTACAGGGCCACCGACACCCGCCTCAACCGTGCGGTGGCCATCAAGGTGCTCCTCGGGCGCAGTGCCCGAGACTCCGAGTTCGTGTCTCGGTTCGACAAGCAGGCCACGCTGATGGCCAAGCTGGACTCGCCCCACATCATGGGCGTCTACACCAACGGCCGGACCAACGACGGCGCCCCCTACCTGGTCTCCCAGTTCGCCGACGGAGGCGACCTCGGGTCACTGCTGAAGGCCCGTGGCCGTCTCCCCGGCCCGCTGGCCGCCGACATCTGTGCCCAGATCGCCGATGGTCTCGCAGCGATCCATTCGCCCGAGGTCAGCGTCGTGCACGGCGACGTAAAGCCGTCGAACATCCTGCTGCGCGACGGCAACACTCCGCCGTACGCCTACCTGTCCGACTTCGCGGCGGCCCGTGCTGATGACTCCGCGACGGCCAGGCCTGGGATCCACTCCGGCGCGTGGAATTATCTGGCGCCCGAGCGCGCGATGGGGGCGCCGGCTACGCCCGCGAGCGACCTCTACTCGCTGGGCTGCTTGTTCTACGAGCTCGTCACCGGGACGGTCCCCTTCACCGGGGCGAACGACGTCGAGACTGCGATGGCTCATGGATCGCAGCCGATCCCGACGCTGCCGGGTCGCGACGACTTCACCCTGCAGGCCAATGACCTGCTCGCCGGTGAGCGCGGCCTTCTCACCAAGGATCCGGCCCAACGTACGAACGAGGCCGTCCGGGTTCGGGACCGTTTCGCCGCGATGGCCGGGCGACAGATGGGCTTCGCATCTGGAGCCACCGTCACTCTCAAACGTGCCAAGACCACGTGGTGGATCGCCGGCGCGGCGGCACTCGCGGTTCTCGTTGCGGGCGGCACCGCGGTGGGAGTCACCCTCGCGACTACCGAGAACACTCCTGCGAAGCCCAAGCCGGCGGTGAGTGGAGACATCGACGGGGACCGGCTGGGCGATCTGGTGCTCGGCGCGCCGTTCGGCGACGTCAACTACAACTGGGACGGCAACGCCGCGACCCTCTTCGCCTCCACCGGCAAGGGGTTCGAGGCTGGCACCACCAAGGGCCTCAAGTTCGGCAATCTGCTTGGCGACCTGGACGCCGACGGACGGGTCGACGTGGTGCAGGTCTCCGGCATCGGATCCTCGTTCAACGTCGACTCCAACGCGAAGAACCAACCCGACGGCGCCATCCAGGTGCCGGCGTCGGGCAAGCGCCTGGCCATGTTCTGCGCCGACTTCAACGGCGACGGACGCGACGACATCGGCATGATCTCCGTCGGCAACGGGACCAAGCTTCCCGCGGACGATGCAGAGCTCGGCAAGCTCAAGGATCTCCAACTCCACGTCACGGTCATGGCGAGCCAGGCAGACAACACCTGGGGGAAGAGCACCGACTGGTACACCGGGCCTTGGAACGGCACCACGTTCGACGCCAACTTCGACGTCGGCGACTTCGATGGCGACAAGCGAGCCGACATCATCGCGGGCGCCAGGGAGACCTCGCCGGTCGCAACCGACTTGCTGATGAGCCAGGGGTCGAAGTTCACCAAGACCGACCTCGAGGTGCCCGGACCCGACGGTGACCGGGTCGCCGGGTCGTCCAACTTCGCCGACGTCGATGGCGATGGGAAGGACGAGCTCATCACCCAGGAGATCGTGGACCAGAAGTGGGCCATCCGCGTCTACTCCTACGACCCCGAGGGCAAGAAGTTCGTTCCCGAGCCGTCGTGGGACATCGACGACCCGGTCAAGAACGACGACGCGGTCAGCGGGTCTCAGATCCCCGCGGTCGCCGACGTCAACGGTGACGGTAGGGACGACCTGGTCAACCCCTTGCGCGCCGGCGACGGGGACTACGAGTACCTCAACAAGGCGTCGGTCCTGATCTCCGGCAAGGACGGGTTCACTGCCGAGACGTGGGAGATGCCCGCCGCCGACGAGTACGAGACCCACCCGCCGTTGCGCAAGGCGTCCAACAACAACGGCACCGGGACGCTCTGACCGCAGACGAACGACGAACGGCCCGCGACCTGGATCAGGTCGCGGGCCGTTCTCATTCGAGAGCTCGAGGACTACACCGTCGACTCGCTCCAGGCCAGCTGGATGACCTCGATACCGCGGTCGCGGGTGACCAGGCGGCCACGACCCGGAAGCGTCGGGACCGGCTTCATGTTGCCGATGAGCGGGCCCTCGTCCGGGCTGCCGGAGAGCAGCAGGCCCGGCATCGCCAGGTCGCGCATCGACTGGATGACCGACTCGTAGAGCGAGCGTGACGCACCACCCGAGCGGCGGGCGAGGATGACGTGCAGGCCGACGTCGCCGGCCTGGGCCATCAGCGGCTGCAACGGAGCCAGGGGCGAGCCCTGCTGCGTCGAGACGAGGTCGTAGTCATCGACGAGCACGAACAGCTCGGCGCCGGACCACCACGACCGGTTGCGCAGCTCTTCGGGGGTGACGTCGGGGCCCGGGATCCGCTTGGTCAGGTACGCCGCCAGGTCGTTCAGCGTCGGGTTGGCCTGCGTCGCCGAGGTGAGGTAGCCGACCAAGTAGTCCTCGGGGATCTCGCCGAGCAGCGACCGGCGGTAGTCGACCACCGCGATCTGCGCCTCCTTGGGCGTGTGCGTCCGCATGATCTCGCGGGCGATGCTGCGCAACATCGAGGACTTGCCGGACTGGCCGTCGCCGAAGACGAGTAGGTGAGGCTCGGTGTCGGGATTGAGGCCGACCGGGGCCAGCTCCTTCTCGTTGATGCCCAGAAGCAGTCGCTTGCCGGGCTTCTCCTCGGTGACCCCGGCCTGCTCGCGGATCCGCTCGATCGTGATCCGCTCCGGCAGCAGCCGCAGCTTCGGTCCGGCGGGACCCTGCCAGGCCGCGGAGACCCGGGAGATCAGGTCGTCGACGCCGTCACCCAGCGTCGCCGCCGAGCCGTCGCCGTCCATGCGGGGCAGGGCGCTGAGGAAGTGGAGCTTCTCCTTCACGATGCCTCGACCCGGGCGCCCGGTCGGCACCAGGGCGGCGAGCTTGCGGTCGAGCTCGGAGTCCATCGGGTCGCCCAGACGGAGCTCGAGCTTGGTGCCGAAGACGTCGCGCATCGAGGAGCGGAACTCGGCCCAGCGACCGGCTGCGGCAACGATGTGGACGCCGAAGGTCAGGCCACGCGGAGCGATCTCCTGGATGGCGTACTCGAGGTCGTCGAAGTCGGCGCGCAGCGTGCCCCACCCGTCGATGACGAGGAAGACGTCGCCCCAGCCGTCGTCGGCCTGACCACGGGCACGGCGGGTGCGGTAGGTCTCGATCGAGTCGATGCCCTGCGCCCGGAAGTAGGCCTCGCGGCGGTCGATGATGCCGGAGATCTCGGCCAGGACGCGGCGTACGACGTCGGGCTCGGAACGAGTGCCGACACCGGAGACGTGCGGGAGCTTGGCCAGCGGTGCGAACGTGCCGCCACCGAAGTCGAGGACGAAGAACTGCACCTCCTGCGGCGTCATGGTCAGCGACATCGAGGTGACGATGGTGCGGAGCGTGGTCGACTTACCGGTGCGGGGCGCACCGATGACCGCGACGTGACCGGCGGCCCCGCGCAGGTCGACCGTGAGCGTGTCGCGCAGCTGCTCACGCGGCTTGTCGACGATGCCGAGCGGCACCACCAGTCCACCGAGCCGCTTCCAGGCCGGCGAGTGCAGACCGAGCTCGGGCGAGGTGGTCAGATCGGGCATCAGCGTGTCGAGCGTGTCGGGGATGTCGAGCGGCGGCAGCCAGACCTGGTGGGCCGGAGTGCCGTGACCCGTCATCCGGTCGACGGCGATGTCGAGCATCGACTTCTCGACTCCGTCCGCGCCGACGACCGGGCTGGCCGGACGCTCTTCCTCCTCGACCGGCATCGCCAGCTGCTTCACCTCGGCGATCGAGAACGGGTAGATGCCCTGCAGCTTGCCGCCCTCGTCGCGGCGGACTCGTGATCCCGCGGCTGGCGGCCCCGAGACGTACGCAGCCCGGAACCGCTGCATGTTGGTCGGGTCGGGCTTCAGGTAACCGAGGCCGGGGATCGCCGGGAGCTCGTAGGCGTCCGGCACACCGAGCACGGTCCGCGACTCCTGCGCGGAGAACGTGCGCAGACCGACGCGGTAGGAGAGGTGCGAGTCGAGCCCGCGCAGGCGGCCCTCCTCGAGGCGCTGCGAGGCGAGCAGCAGGTGGATGCCGAGGGACCGGCCCAGACGACCGATCGCGACGAACAGGTCGATGAACTCGGGCTTGGCCGAGAGCATCTCGGAGAACTCGTCGACCACGATGAACAGCGACGGCAGCGGATCCATCGAGGGGTCCTGCGTACGGGCCTTCTCGTAGTCCTTGAGCGAGGAGAAGTTGCCGGCCTCGCGCAGGAGCTCCTGGCGGCGGGTCATCTCACCGGAGAGCGCGTCCTGCATACGGTCGACCAGGGTGAGCTCGCCCTCGAGGTTGGTGATCACCGCGGAGACGTGCGGCATGCCCGCCATCCCGGCGAAGGTCGCACCACCCTTGAAGTCGACCAGCACCAGGTTGAGGACCTCCGGCGGGTGGGTGAGCACCAGACCGAGGACGAGGGTGCGGAGGAACTCCGACTTACCGGAACCGGTCGCGCCGATGACGAGGCCGTGCGGCCCCATTCCCTGCTGGGCCGACTCCTTGATGTCCATGTAGATCTGCTGGCCGGCCTCACCGACGCCGACCGGCACGCGCAGCCGGTCGCGGTTGGCGCGGGGACGCCAGGCGACGTCCGGGTCGAAGGAGCGTACGTCGCCCAGACCGAGCAGCGCCATGTAGTCCTTCGGGGCCGCGATCTCGGTGTCCTGCGGGGTCTCGGCGGCCGCGTCGGAGCCCTCCGGAGCCACCGTGTAGAGCGCGGTCAGGCGCCGGGCGTAGGCCTCGGCGTCGGCCATGGTCATCTGGTCCACCCGCAGACGGACCGGGTCCATACGTACGCGTACCTGATAGCCGGCGACCGTGTTGTTCTCGTCGGGCTCCTCGTCGTCGATGAGGAACCGCACCCGGCTGGAGTCGAACAGCTCGTCCCAGTGGGTCGGCAGGTCGATGACGGTGACGCCCTGGATGCCGTCGTCCGGGAGCACGTGGTTGCCCGGCGGGACGGAGCCGCCGTCGACGATGACCACGACCTGCGGCGAGGGGATCCGGTCGTCGGTGCCCCAGCGGGCACGCTCACCGACCTCGGTCGGGAGAAGGGCGCCGAGGTCGTTGATGTTGGTGACCACCATGCGGCGCGGCCCGACAGCGTCGACCTCGCGGCCGCTCTGTGCGTGCGGGAGCCACTTGACCCAGTCCCACTCGGCCAGGTTGCGCTCGGAGGTGAGCACCGCGACGATCAGCTGCTCCGGCGAGTGGAAAGCCGTCATCCCGCAGATCAGGGCGCGGGCAAGCGCCCGGGCCTGGTCCTCGTTGCCGCAGATCTCCATCTTGTCGAACCCGCGCAGGTTGGTCGCGGCCGGCAGGTCGGGCTGGACCCGGTGGACCGTCAGCAGCCGGTGCAGCGCGCTCGCCGAGGCCGGGTCGACCTGGTCGATCGGGGTCTGCTGGGGCGGCACCAGGGTCAGGGCCAGTGGCTGGTGCGCGACGCCGTAGCGGACGTCGAGATAGCGCTTGTGGGTGTTTGAGCGCTCCCACAGCCGGCTGCGCTCCTCGGCGATAGCCGGCAGCGAGGACGGCGCGGGGTAGTGCCAGGTCAGCGCCTTGCGCTGCTGCTCACCGGCCTTGCGCGCCGACTGCCGAGCACCGGCCAGGTAGCGCAGGTAGTCGGTGCGCTGCCCGCCGACCTGCTTCTGCTTCTGCTTCCGCTGACGGTCGATCTGCACGAAGATGAAGCCGAGGGTCGCGAAGAGGAACATGCCGGCCGCGATGTAGCGCTGGATCGGCGGGGAACCGCCCGCGCCCGACTGCATCGTCGCGATGAGCACGATCGACCCGAGACCACCGAGCATCGGGATGGCGTTCATCAGGATGCCGCCGACACCCTCGCCCTCTTCGATAGCCGGCGGAGCATTCAGAGCCAGCTCCCCCTCGGGGACCTCCGGCTCCTCGGTGCGGGTACCGCTGGCTGTCGCAGCGATGGTCACGTGTCCCCCTGAGACTGGTTCAGTGCCCCACGGTCCCGGATGCCGCAGGTGGTCAGGATCTTAGAGTGCCCGCTACCCGGCTACTACCCTTAACCGTGCCGGTCGGGTAAAACGGGCGGTGGAGCTTCCGATGTGGAACTCTGTCACAGGGTCATCACGCATCCGGGAGGTGTCATGCCCACTCAGACGGCCGATGCCGTTGAGCCGGCGCTCGCAGCAGGCGGCCTGGCGGTCACGGTCCACGGCACCGCCGGAGTGGTCGACATCGTCGTTCCGTCCGATGCGCACGCCTCGGACCTGGCTCGGGAGTACGCCACCGCCGTCGGTCTTCCCGCGGCTCCGGTGCTGCGAGACCGCCGGGGCGAGGTGATCCAGCCGGACGCATCGCTCGCCTCACGCGGCATCACCTCGGGCGCCCTGCTCGCCGCCGACTCGCCGCCGACGCAGGCCTACGCGCGGCGTGAGGTCGTCGAGACAGCCGCGCCGGTCCGAGCGGGCAGCTTCTCTTTCTACTGGGTCGGTCTGGCCACTCTTCTGGCGGTCGCCGCGGCCGGGTTCGGCGCCCAGGCCGACGGCTGGCAGCGACTGGTCATCGCCGGTCTGCTCGCGCTGGGCGCGTTGATCGGCATCATCCCCGCAGGGCCGTACGCAGCGCGCCGAGCGATCGCCGCTCCGGCCTTCGCCGCCGGCGCTGCCTTCGTCACCACCGTCGACCCGGCGCCCGAGACGCTGCCGATGGCGGTCGGTGTGGCCGGGCTGAGCGCCGCGGTGGTCGCGACGATCTCGCGGTCGCTCGTCGACACCGTCGACGAGGCCCTGAAGATCTGGACGACGACCGGCGTCGTCGTCTTCGTCGTGACCGCCCTGTGCGCCCTGCTCGGCACCTCGCCGCAGGTGCCGTGGTCGATCCTGTTCGCCGCTGCCGCGCTCGCGGCGCGGATCGTCCCGTCGTACGCCGTCGACGTCCCGGACTCCTATCTCCTCGACGTCTCCAAGCTGTCGGTGACCGCCTGGTCGGCACGAGCCAAGACCACCTCGGGCAAGGCGACGGTCCCGATCGACGAGGTCACCCAGGTGGCAGGGCGTGGCGCCCGCACCTTGGCGGCGGCCTCTTGGGCGGTTCTGGCCGTGGTCGCGGTGAGCGGGCCGGCACTGGTGGCGACGGCGACGGACGACCTGGACCGGATCGGTGTCTGGCTGATCCTGTTGTCCGGTGCCTTCGTCATCCTGCTCTCGGCACGCAGCTATCGCTACTGGCTGCCGCGTGGCGTACTCCGGGTCGCCGGGGTTATTGCGCTGGCGGTCGGGGTCCGTGCCTTCGTAGGCTGGGCCGACCCGGAGCTGGTCTCCTGGTTCGGTCTGGGAGTCGTGGTGATCGGGTTCGCCGTCATCATCGCGGCGATCGCGACCGGCCGGGGCTGGCGCTCGGCAAAGTGGGCGTCTCGGGCCGACTGGGCGGAGTCGCTGTGCGGCGCCGCGGTCATCGCTTCGTTCGTGGTTTCCTCAGGGTTCTTCCGACACCTGTGGGAATCGGGTTTCAACAGCTAGACAGCGGGGCTGAAAAAGTTCAGAGATTTGTGTTTAGAACTCCGGAGACGGGGTAAGAACACATTGTCCGGACCTCGGGGGAGCCCATCGGGAGCCGGGCTCCAACAGGTATCTAACCTAGGAAAACCGGTTCCGCCGGTGGAAGGACAGCACCATGAGCAGTGAGATCAAGCAAGGCCAGGCGATCAACACCGCCGTCAACTTCATCAACGAGACGAAGGCCAAGCTGCAGAGCGTCAACAGCCGCACCGTCTCGGAGGCCCAGGCGGAGGGCGCATCGGGCTGGAAGGGTGCCGGCGGCACCTCGTTCCAGCAGCTGATGAACACCTACAACGAGAAGTCGCGCGAGATCACCAACGCGCTCGACGAGCTCACCGCGGGTCTCGAGAATGCTCGCAAGGTCGGTAGCCAGGCCGACGAGGATGTTGCCGGGCAGTCCAGCTCCGTCACCTCCAGCATGGACAGCATCTCCTACAAGATGGGTGGCTGACCACCCGGTCAGGCCGCATTTCAAGCACAGGACTGGAAGGAACTGACATGGGTGAAGAGATTGTCGTAAACCACGGGAAGATGGGCTCCATCACCGACGTCCTGCTCAAGGGCGTCGCGGACATGGACCGCGAGCTCGACGAGCTCGAGCGTCACATCCTGGGCCTCCAGGAGAACTTCACCGGCCAGGCGGCTGACGCCTACAACCGGGCGCAGGCCAAGTGGAACCAGAGCATCCGCGAGCTCGGTATGGCTCTGGACCGCGGCAGCAAGTTCGTCAACGAGGCTAACGCTGACATGCACCGCGCTGACCAGCGCGGCGCCGGCGGCTTCGGCGGCTGAGTTCTTCAGCACACAGGCAACACGAGGGGATCGGTGCGGGGCACCGGTCCCCTCGGTGCGTGTTTTATGGCAAAGTCAGCGCTGATGTTCGCTGCCTGATTCAGCGGGCGCGATGCAGGTCTAACTCTCGGGACATTCGGTCGGTTCGTCTCGGGCACAGGCACGACGCGAGGAGTTCGTGAAATGACGCAGGCGCAGGTGGCGCCCACTGGGCTGGTCCGGGTCACTGTCGCCTCCGGCACCCGCCGGATGGATCTGGTGCTCCCGGGCTCGGTGCCGGTGGCGGAGCTCGTGCCGGAGCTTGCGCGAAGCGTCGGGTTGCTCGACCCGCAGACGGCGTACGCCGGCTACCGCGTCGTGCTCGCCGACGGCCGCAAGCTCACCGGTGACCTCGGTCTGATCCCGCAGGGTGTCGAGGACGGTGGCGTGCTCACCGTGAGCGCTGGGATCGACGACAAGCCGCCGCGGGTCTACGACGACGTGGTCGAGGCGATGACCGACGTCGTCGAGAGCGAGATGGCGCCCTGGAAGCCCGAAGCAGGACGACGTACGTCACTGCTGGCCGCCGCGCTGCTGCTCCTCCTCGGCGCCGGTGCGCTGTGGACGCAGGCTCCGTCGATGCTCGCCGGCGTCGCTGCCGGGGTGATCGGCATCGTCCTCGCCGGAGGCGCCATCGTGCTCTCCCGGCTCGAGGCCGAGAACGACGCTGCGATCGCCGCGGTGTGGATCGGTGAGGTCTATGGCGCGGTCGCCGGCTTCCTGATCGGCTCGGCCTCCCTCGATGGTGGCGTGGGGATGCCCCTGGCCTTCGCCGGCGCGGGCGCGATGCTCGCCGCCGCGATCGGCTTCCTCGGCCTCGGCGAGGCCCGGATGCTGGCGATGCCCGGTGCGCTCGTCGGTGGCGTCTTCCTGGTGGCCGGCATGCTGCTGAGCATGACCGGCTGGGAGGCCGGTGTGGTGCTCGGGATCGTGCTGGTCGTCGTGGTGCTGGCCGGCAGCTTCTTCCCGTGGCTCGCGCTGAGCACGACCAAGACCGACGTCCCCCAGCTCTACTCCGACGAGGACATCAACCTCGACCCGGACGAGATCCGGGCCGACCAGGTCAAGGTCGACGCCAAGGTCGCCCACGAGATCCTGGTTGCGATCTCCCTCTCCGTCGGCGTCCTGGTCGTGCTGACCTCGCCGTTCGTGGTGCGGCTCGGGCTCTTCGGCACGCTGCTGGCTCTCGCAGCGTGCGTCGTGCTGATGCTGCGCACCCGGCAGTACCGGACGGGGTCGGAGGTGCTCGTCGGGCTGGTCTCCGGGATCGCCGGCCTGCTCGCGATCGGTGCCGCGCTGCTCGTCTACCACGAGTCGTGGCGGCCGACGACCGCCGTCGTGCTGGCGGCTGCGGGTGGCGTACTCCTGGTCCTGACGCTCGTCCCCGACGTCGGGTCGATCCGTCGAGGCCGGCTGGCCGATGTCGCCGAGACGACCTGCCTGCTCGCGATGCTGCCGCTGATGGTGCTCGCCTCGGGCCTCTTCGGCGCCGCGGTGGCTGGTTTCTGATGGCCAGCAAGAAGGACCTCGTAGAGGCCCATGCCTTCAGCCGCCGCCGGCTCGTCTCCGCGTTCCTCTCCGGCGCCCCGGGTGGGCGCGAGGTCGAGCCGGCCCGACCGGGCCGCTCGGTCTTCGGTGGCGTCGTACTCGCGGTGCTGCTCATCGCCGGCGGAGCCGTCGCCCACTTCCTCGCCCCCCGGCCCGCGACGGGCTGGGCAGACCAGCCCGGCCTGATCGTGACCAAGGGCGGGGCGCGGTACGTCGTCACCGGCCCCGAGAACGACAGGGCGCTGTACCCGGTCGTCAACCTGGCCAGCGCCCAGCTCATCCTCGGGCTCGACCTGGAGAAGAAGTCCAAGGTCATCGACCAGGAGGAGATCGACAAGGAGTTCCCCAAGGGCACGATCGGCCTCGGCGGACCCGACGTCCCTGAGGAGCTGCCGCTGAAGTCCGACTTCATCAACACGGGCTGGACGGCATGCACCGCCAACGGTGCAGGTACGCACCTGAACATCTCTGCGAAACCCGACGTGCAGCCAGCCACGGACACCGGTTTCATGGTGCAGACCGAGGACGGCACCTACCTCATCGCCGAGCACGAGAGCGAGGGGTACGCCCAGGCTTACAGCTACAAGGTCGAGGGTGACGCGGAGACCTATGCGGACCGTATCTTCAGCGACCCTGTCTCGACGCCGACAGTGCCCCAGGCATGGGTCAACCTCTTCCCGGCCGGCGCGCCGCTGTCGGGTGATTCCTTCGGGGGCGCGTTCACCAAGGCCGGCGGTACGGTCGAGGGTGAGGACTACCCGATCGGCACCAAGGCCAACTTTCAGGCCAACAACTACCTGATGACGGAGTCCGGCTGGATCCGGATGGACGAATTCACCAGCGAGGTCTATGACGTCGTCTTCGGCAGCAAGGGCAACCAGCAGTCGCTGGACTCGCAGCCGAACATCAACGGCGAGCGTCTGGAGACCTTCTGGCCCGACGAGTCCCTCGAGGCCGGCACCGGCAGCGTATGTGCCGAGCTCGAGACCGAGGACGAGACGACCGTGCGGCTCGGCATCGATCCGGGCGAGACGGCCTGGCCGACTTCGGAGCCTCCTGCCGCCGGCGACTTCACCTCGGCCCGGGTCGATCCCGGCAAGGGAGCCTTCGTCTACGCCGCCAACGGCGAGGAGCTCGACAAGAAGAGCGCGACGCCATATCTGATCGATGCCCGCGGCACCGCCAACACGCTGGACGGGCCGGTCACGGTCGAGCGGCTCGGCCTGAAGACCGACTCGGGCCCGATCGTGCCCGGCACCTGGCTGCGCCTGCTCCCCGGCGGAGCTGCGCTCTCGACCGAGCTGGCGCTGTGCCCGCCCAACTCCGACGAGGTCCAGGAGAGCAAGTGCGTGGCGACCGAGTGAAGCTGGTGCGTAGCTGCATCGCGCTCGCTGCCGTCGTCGGTGGGTTGTCGCTGCTGGCCAGTCCGGGACCTGCGTACGCAGCGGAGGAGAGGGCCGACTGCTCGGCCTATGCGACCAACACCGGCGGTTCCCCGCAGAAGGCGGACACCAAGACGGCGCCGGTTCCCGACGGTGTCGCTCCGTTCGCGATCATGCGGATCCCTGAGGCTCAGCAGGTGAGCAAGCAGGGCCAGGGGATCCGTGTCGCGGTGGTCGACTCCGGTTACAGCCGCAGCGCGAAGGCCTACTACGGCACCGTCGCGGCCGGCCTGATCTCCCAGATCGCGCCCAAGGCGAAGCTCAGCGACCACCCGGTCCTCAAGGTCGGTCAGGAGAAGTCCACGGTCGACGCCAAGCAGATGACCGCCGAGCTCAACTCGCTGGCCAAGGGCAACGCGAAGGGGCTGATCGTCGACATCGGTCTACCCGCGACGCAGGCTGCTCCCGGCCTCGACGCGGCCGTCGACACGCTCACCAAGAAGGGCGCCATCGTGGTGATGGCCGCGGACTGGTCCGGTGTCACCACCGACACCGATCCCCTGGACATCGCGCCCAAGGTCTTCCCGAACGCCGACGACCCGGTCGTGACGGTCAGCGCCTCCGGCACCTGGGCCTCCGACCCGGATTTCACGGTGCTGCCCAACTCCAACACCGACGTCGTCGCTCCGACGTACGGTGCCGCCTCGACGACGCTCTTCGGTCAGCCGTGCTGGGTCGACTCGATCACGACGTCCTTCGCGTCGGCAGAGGTCGCGGGCGTACTCGCCCTCATCTGGTCCACCAACAGCGGCTGGAGCGCTCAGCAGGTCATCGACCGCCTGTACAGCACCACGTCGGGCCGTGAGGGCCAGGGCGGCCGCTACTGGGGTGCCGGTGTGGTGAACGCTTACGCCGCACTCACCCGCCCGGCAGTCAAGGAGGCCGCCGCTCCGCCGGAGATCGAGCAGGCCCCGATGGCCCGCGAGAAGGTCGATCCCCTCGCGGCCGTTCGCGAGAACGCGATCTGGTGGGGGATCGCCGGCGGCGGTGCGCTCGGTCTCGGGCTGGTTCTGCGGCCGCTGTTCTCGCGGCGCAAGAGCTCGCTGTAGCGGATCAGACCGAGCGGTCGAAGGCCTGGCGTGCTGCTTCGACCTCGGGCAGGGTCGTGGTCGTCCAGTGGTAGAGCCGGTCGATGAGGTCCTGCAGGGTGCTGCCCAGCGGGGTGATGCGGTATTCCACCGCGACCGGGCGAGTGCTCAGCACGACGCGCTCGACCATGCCGTTGCGCTCCAGCCGACGTAGCGCCGTGGTGAGTGACTTCTGGGTCACTGCCGGGATCGCCTGACGCAGCTCGTTGAAGCGGCGTGGCCGCTCGCACAGCGCGTCGAGCACCTGGAGCGACCACTTGTCGAGGAGCTGGTCGAGGAGCTCGCGATGCTCCTGGGTCAGGCGCAGCGGCTCCGGGCTGGTATCCGGCATGACACCTAGTCTCGTTGAAGTGTCCTCTGGATACCAAGTACACATGAGAAACCTTAACCCTCGAAAGGAATCTCATCGTGTCCGTCGATCTGCTCACCCCCGAAGGCATGTTCCAGCCCGTGCCCTATCACCACGTCTCCGTAGCCACCGGCACCCGCCATATCCACGTCGCCGGGCAGATCGCCCGAGACGAGCTCGGACGTGGCGTCGCCCCGGATGACCTCGCCGGACAGCTCGCCCATGCCCTCCGCAACACCGCCCGCGGTCTGGCCGGCGCCGGCGCGACCTTCGCCGACGTCGTACGCCTCCGGTTCTTCGTCACCGGATGGACCCCGGACAAGTACGACGCCTTCGTCGCCGGGCTCGAGAGCGTTATCGACGAGCTCGGCATCCCGCAACCCCTGCCGCCGTTGTCCGCCATCGGCGTGGACTACCTGTTCGAGCCCGACGTGCTCGTCGAGGTCGAGGCGTACGCCGTGCTGGACTGAGGCGCCTCGGGTAGACGGGGCCATGGCGAGGTGGCGCCAGGTGCGGTGCCGCCACGCCTGGTACTCGGCGGGCGACCAGCGCAGAGTGCGCGTCATGTGGACGTACGTCTCGGCGTTGGCGAGCAGGCCGCTGGTTGCGATCACCCACTCGAGGTCGGCGTCGGGGCTCATCAGCCCGTCGCGGTGCAGCTTCTCCCAGAACGCGCGCACCTGCTCGAGCGTCGATTCGCGGGCCGCCTGGGCCGCCGCTGCGATCAACGGCTCGTCCGCCTCGGCCTGCATGGCCACGGCGAGGACGGGCGCGATGCGATCCATCATCAGCGCGGTGCCTTCCGCGTCTGCAGCGAGTCGCTCCTCGAGTGTCGGGGCGTTCATCACCGTGTCGATCCAGTCGCGATCGGCCAGGGCGATCGGCAGAGCGTCACCGACGAGGGCGACATCGACCACTCGCTTGAGCAGGTGTGCCTTGGTGGCGAAGCGGACGTAGATGGTTCGGTCGGAGACTCCCGCGGCTTTGGCGACGTCTGTCAGCGCGGTGCCGCGATAGCCGCGCTGGGCGAAGAGGTCGTGGGCCGCGGCGACGATCGCCTGCTCGGTCCGCTCGGCACGAGATCCCCTCATCGGGGGATGACATCTGAAGGCATGAGTTGCAGTCTAACTGTAATTAGGAAGTTGCAGTAGCACTGCAAGTCAGGAGTGGGCATGAGCGACCACGAAGCACCGGCTCTCGCCGGCGTCCACCACCTCAAGCTGCCGGTCACCGACCTTCGGCGATCGCAGCGGTGGTACGAATCAAGGCTCGGGTACCAGCTCGCCGTGGAGTTTCAGACGGACGGCGATCTCGACGGCATCGGCATGGTGCATCCCAACGGCGGTCCGAGCCTCGGCCTGCGGCTGGATCCCGAACGGGCCCGTGCCGCCGCCGGTTTCGACTATTTCTCGATCGGGGTGGTCGACGAGGGCACCCTCCGGGCGCTGGGAGCCAGGTTGACCGAGCTCGGCGAGCGGCACGCCGGCGTGCAGCCTGCGACCCTCGGTTGGATCCTGCCGCTGCTGCACGATCCCGACGGTCACGAGGTGCGGTTCTACACCGTGCAGCACCACACCGAACCGGACCCGGAGCACGTCCTCGTCGTGGACAACCCGGTCGAGGCGGCCCGACGCAACGCCGCGGCCCGGGCCGAGCACGCGGTGGGCTGAGGGATGAACGTCAAGAAGATCGCCCGCGGCGACCGGTCTGTACGCCGCGTCGACCACGAGCCTGGGCGGCAGTGGGCGGCATCGGCGGGCTGGGCGTACGTCGGCGCGGTCGCGGTGCTGGCGGGGTATGTCGTGGTTGCCGTCACCATCGGAGCCGGCTTCGAGCGGGATCTCGTTGCTGCAGCCGAACGGGAAGGCGTGGCGGTCAATGCGCTGGCGAGCTCCACGCAGGCCGAGATCACCCAGGACCATCCGGTCTACGCACTGCTCACAGGGCTGCTCCTCTTCGTGTCCCCGGCGCTCCTGGCTCTGGCTGCCCGTCAGATCCGCATCGGGGCGCCCGGACGACTCGCCCAGCTCGCATGGTGGTCGGCGCTGGCCACGCTGGCCGTGTGGTGGACGTACGTGGCTCTGGGGTTGGGCCTGTTCGCCGACCCGGAGAATCTGCCGCCGCTCGTGCGGGACTTCGATGCGCTGACGGTCCCGCTCGTCTCCGCCTTGTCGCTGCTCGCTCTCGGGTCGATGGTGTTCGCGGCGGAAGCGGTGCGCGGGCACGGCGTCGTCCGGCGAGCGGCGCGTGCGGCCACGGTCATCAGCATCCTCCTCGGCGTGGTCAGCCTGGTGGCCCTGATCGCCACCGGATTCGAGGACCCGGTGGCGCCGATCGTGATCGTGCCCGGAGGGCTGATCCTCGGGGTCGCACTGCTTCGCGCGCAGCGGCCGACGCACGCTAGACAAATGAACGGCGCCTGACCTGCTCGAAAGCAGGTCACCGGGGCGGCCAGCGCGCCGAGCACGACCACGGAGACGACCAGCGCGGCCCACGGGTGCCGCTGGACACCGGAGGCCCAGGCCCGCCAGCGCT
>NZ_JBEXRR010000059.1:0-30034 GCF_040613175.1 Nocardioides sp. NPDC006303 | reverse complement strand
AACGCCAGATGTTTCCCAGGCCCACCGCGGAGCCGATCGCCGCGAAGATGAAGACCTGTCGCGATGAGAACGCTCCGCGTTTCGCCGCGGCTGCTTCCTGCACGCCGTCAGGTGTCGTGCTCATATCCGCCTCCTTGCTCGATATGTGCGTGGCGCTTGTGGCGCCAAATGTAGTGCTGGCGGCGCTTGTGACGCCGATCACAGACAATAGTCATCCGGCTGCCGCCGGGCGACTTCGGGGTTTCGACACCTGTCGGCAGTGGCGGCGACCCATTGACAAAGCGGGGTTATTTGTTGATTGTGTGAGACATGAACTCAGATCTGTCTCACGACCTGGCGGCGTACACCCCGTTGTCCGGGGAGTCGTGGGCCGACCCGTGGCCGATGTACGCCGCGCTGCGCGAGCACGACCCGGTCCACCACGTCGCCCGGGGTGACTACTGGGTCCTGACCAGGCACGACGACGTCTTTGCCGCGGTGCGTGACCACGAGACGTACAGCTCGAGCGGTGGGCTGACGACGGCTCACGACGAGCTCGAGCGGATCGGGCTGACCGACAACCCACCGATGGTGATGACCGATCCGCCGGCCCACACGGCGTTCCGGAAGCTGGTGAACCGCGGGTTCACGCCGAAGCAGGTCGAGGACGTGACTCCCCGGGTCACGCAGTTCGTCGTCGAGCGGGTCGAGCAGCTCAGGGCTGCGGGCGGTGGCGACATCGTCACGGAGCTGTTCAAGCCGCTGCCGAGCATGGTGGTGGCCCACTACCTCGGCGTTCCCGAGGTGGACTGGGATCGGTTCGACGTGTGGACCGACGCGATCGTGACGGCCAACGCGGCTCAGGACGAGAGCATCGGAGCCGGGGCCGTCGCCGAGCTGATGGGCTACTTCGCCGAGCTGATCGAGCGGCGCCGACGCGAGCCCGGCGACGACACCGTCTCCCATCTCGTCGCGGCCGGGGAGGCCGACGACGACGCCGGCCTGCTGCGGGTGCTCGCGTTCGCCTTCACCATGGTCGCCGGCGGCAACGACACGACGACCGGGCTGCTGGGCGGTGGTCTGCCGCTGCTGGCGGACCGCCCCGACCAGCGCGAGCTCGCGCTGCAGGACGTACCGGCCGCCGTCGAGGAGCTGCTGCGGCTCACCTCGCCCGTGCAGGGGCTCGCCCGGACCACCACCCGCGACGTAACGATCCACGACGTCACCATCCCCGCGGGGAAGAAGGTCCTGCTCTGCTACGCGGCCGCCAATCGGGACCCGCGCGCCTTCGGCGCCGACGCCGAGGAGCTCGACGTCACCCGTCGGCCGCGGCAGATCCTCACCTTCGCCCACGGGGCGCATCACTGCCTGGGTGCCGCGGCCGCCCGGATGATGGGCCGGGTGACGCTCACCGAGATACTCACCCGGATGCCGTCCTTCACCGTCGACCACGACTCCCTTCAGTGGGCGCCGGGGAGCTACGTCCGCCGGCCCGTGAGCCTCCACCTCGAGGTGGCCCGATGAGCTGGCTCGAGGCGGAGCGGACCGAGCTCGCCGCCGAGCGGATCCTCGATGCCGCGGGCGAGCTCTTCGTGGAGCGAGGCGTCGACAAGCCGGGCATGGACGAGGTCGCCCGCGCGGCCGGTTGCTCGCGGGCGACCCTGTATCGCTACTTCGAGAACCGGCAGGCACTGATCTACGCCTTCGCCCACCGCGAAGCGCGGCTCATCACCAAGCAGGTCGCCCAGGTCGCGGCCGAGGTGTCCGACCCCCGCAGTCGCGTGGTCGAGGCCGTGGTCGCCTGCCTCGCCGCCGTCCGCGAGCGCCCCCACCTCGCCGCCTGGTACGCCGGTGACAGCACCCTGCTCCGCGAGGTGCTCCACGACTCCCCGATCATCCGCGGCGTCGCGCAGAGCTACCTCGCCTCTGACTTGGACGCCAGCGATCCCGATCTCGCCGACTGGGTCCTGCGCATCATCCTGTCGTTCCTCACCAGCCCCGGCGACGACGAAGACGCGGAGCGTCGCCTGCTGGAGCGGTTCCTCGTGGTGCCGTCGCGCAGCTAGGCCCGTCAGCGCCGGACGGCAGACGGGGCGGTGCCGTACTTGCGCCGGTGGGCGGCGGCGAAGCGGCTCGCGGAGGAGAAGCCCCAGCGCGCGGCGACGTCGCCGACGTTGAGGGTGGGGTCGGTGGTGAGCTCGGCGTGGGCGCGCTGGAGCCTGATGTCGAGGAGGTAGTGGGAGGGCGCGCAACCCAGCCACTGCTGGAAGCCCTCCTGCAGGCGGCGGACGCTGGTGCCGGCGAGGGCGGCCATGTCGGCGGCGGTCCAGGCCCGGGCCGGGTCGTCGTGGAGGGCCTCGACCACGCGGCGGATCGTCCGCGGCTGCGCAGCCGCGGTGACGCCGCCGTCGGAGCTGCACATCTCCAGCAGGCCCGCGGCGACCGCGCCGGCGAGCTGGCGGCGTACGAGCTCGCTGTCGGCGAAGATGTCCGGGTCGTGCAGGTTGGTGGCCAGGCTGGTGATCAGGTGATGCCAGGCGCGCCCGCGGCCGCGCTCCAGCGAGAGCTGCTCCGGGAGGAGGGTGCGGGCGTTGACGCGGTCGGTGCCCAGGATCCGTTCGGTCTCGACCTCCAGCCAGTCGCTGTCGAACTTCACGCCGAGCACGGTGCAGGTCGCGTCCCAATGGCTGATCAGGGACGGGGTATCGGCCCGGAAGACGGTGCCCTGGCCGACCACCGAGGTGAGCTCCCCGAACCGGCCGCGGCTCTCCAGGTGGCCGGTGATCGGCATGTTCACCTCGTACGCGCTCGGGTAGTCGCACTCGATCGCGACGTCCGCGCCCCAGCCGACGTGGCCGATCAGGACCGGCCCGAGATCGAGCGTACGCAGCGTGAGCCGCGGCTCGTGTGCGCCGCCGACCGGCCGGAGCTCGTGCGGGAAGTACGCCTGGGCCACGACGCGCGAGGCCTGCCCCCAGTCCCTGGGAGCGGCTCGCATACGACCGGCCATGCCGCAGAGCGTACCTGAGACGAGCGTCACAGATCGGCCGCGTTCCGGGTGCCGAACCCGCGCAATCCGTGTCGCCCGGGCGCGCGGACCGACCTACTTTCGAGTCCTGTTCGGAACCTCCCAGCTCTCGAGGAGCACCCATGACGACCACGCAGCAACCCGGCAAGCAGGACCTCTCCTGGCTCGACGACGTGACGATGACGGACCTGGAGCGGAACCCCTACCCGACCTACGAGCGCCTACGCAGCGAGGCGCCGCTCGCCTTCGTCCCGGTCCTCGGCTCGTATGTCGCCTCGACCGCGGCGATCTGCCGTGAGGTCGCCACCAGCCCCGACTTCGAGGCGGTGATCACGCCGGCCGGAGGACGTACGTTCGGCCACCCGGCGATCATCGGCGTCAACGGCGACATCCACGCCGACCTGCGCGGCATGGTCGAGCCCCAGCTCCAGCCCGCCGAGGTCGACAGCTGGGTGGACGACCTGGTCCGTCCGATCGCCCGGAGCTACGTGGAGCAGTTCGAGGACCGCGGCCGCGCCGAGCTGGTCGCGGAGTACTGCGAGCCCGTCTCCGTACGCTCCCTCGGCGACCTGCTCGGACTGCAGTCGGTCTCCTCCGACAAGCTCCGCGAGTGGTTCCACAAGCTGAGCGTCTCGTTCACCAACGCCGCGGTCGACGAGAACGGGGAGTTCACCAACCCCGACGGGTTCACCCCGGGCGACGAGGCCAGGGCGGAGATCCAGGCGGTCGTCGACCCGCTCATCGACCGGTGGATCGAGCACCCCGAGAACACCGCGATCTCCCACTGGCTCCACGACGGCATGCCGCCGGGGAAGACCCGCGACCGCGCGTACATCTACCCCACCATCTACGTCTACCTGCTGGGCGCGATGCAGGAGCCCGGCCACGGGATGGCCTCGACGCTGGTGGGGCTCTTCAGCCGTCCCGACCAGCTGGAGGAGGTCGTCGACGACCCGTCGCTGCTGCCGCGGGCCATCTCCGAGGGCATGCGCTGGACCTCCCCGATCTGGTCGGCGACCGCGCGGATCAGCACCAAACCGGTCACGATCGCCGGCGTCGACCTGCCCGCCGGGACCCCGGTGATCCTCTCCTACGGCTCCGCGAACCACGACTCCGGCAAATACGATGCGCCCACGGCGTACGACCTGCACCGGCCGCCGCTGCCGCACCTCGCCTTCGGTGCCGGGAACCACGCGTGCGCCGGCATCTACTACGCCAACCAGGTGATGCGGATCGGGCTCGAGGAGCTCTTCGAGGCGATCCCGAACCTGGAGCGCGACACCGGCGAGGGCGTGGAGTTCTGGGGCTGGGGATTCCGCGGCCCGACCAGCCTGCACTGCACCTGGGAGGTCTGAGCGATGTCCGCCGCGATCAGTGTCTCCGGCCGCCGCGTCGAGTGTGCCGAGGACCAGTCGATCCTGGAGGCGTTCCTCCGCGCCGGCGTGTGGATGCCGAACTCCTGCAACCAGGGCACCTGCGGCACCTGCAAGCTGCAGGTCCTGTGCGGCGAGGTCGACCACCGCGACTCGCCGCTCGAGACGCTGACCGCGGACGAGCGCGCGAGCGGTCTGGCGCTGGCGTGCCAGGCACGGCCTCTCGAGGACACCGAGGTCGCGCTGCGTGGCACGGAGATCGGCCGCAGCACCCACCCGCTCCGTGACCTCACCGCCACCGTCGTCGATGTCGAGGACGTCGCCCGGGACACCCGGCGCGTCCGGCTCGGCCTCGAGGAGCCACTCGCGTTCTCGGCGGGACAGTACGTCGAGGTGCTCGTCCCGGGCACCTCCGAGCGGCGCCAGTACTCGCTCGCCAACACGGCCCAGGAGGACAAGGTCCTCGAGCTCCACGTACGCCGCATCCCCGGCGGCGTGGCCAGCGAGTGGCTGTTCGGGCCGGTGTCGGTCGGCGACCGGGTCGAGGTACGCGGCCCGCTGGGCGACTTCCACGTCCCGGAAGCGGACCAGGACGAGGGCGAACCGATGGTGCTCATCGGCGGCGGCACTGGGCTGGCTCCGTTGCTCGGCATCGCCCGCACCGCGCTCGAACGCCACCCGAACCGGATGATGGTGCTCTACCACGGCGTACGCACCGAGGCGGACCTCTACGACACCGACCGTCTCGAGGAGCTGGCCGAGAGGTACCGCAGCTTCAGCTTCGTCACCGTGCTCTCCCGGGAGACGCGGCCCGGTCACCGCAGCGGCTACGCGCCCGACGCCTTCGTCGAGGACGTCGCCAGCGCACGTCGCTGGTCCGGGTGGCTGTGCGGCTCGCCGGCGCTTGTCGAGTCCGGGGTCAAGGCGTTCAAGCGGCGCCGGATGGCGCCCCGGCTCATCCACCGGGAGAAGTTCGAGCCGGCCGACGGGTATGGGCCGGGCTCCTGACCCGGGGAAACCGCGGGCGCCGAGATCGGCCCTTGCCGAGATATATCACGAACCCCCAGGATGAACCACGGGTAACCGGATGCCTCCGGTGCCTTGAGAGGAGAGATATGCAGCAGGTCAAGGCCGTCATCGCCCGTGCCAAGGGTGCGCCCGTCGAGCTCGTGACGATCAACGTTCCCGAGCCCGGGCCGGGCGAGGCGGTGGTGAAGATCCAGTCGTGCGGGGTGTGCCACACCGACCTCCACTACCGCGAGGGCGGGATCAACGACGAGTTCCCTTTCCTGCTCGGTCACGAGGCCGCCGGGATCGTCGAGGCGGTGGGCCCGGACGTGACCGACGTGGCGCCGGGCGACTTCGTGGTGCTCAACTGGCGCGCGGTCTGCGGCAGCTGCCGGGCGTGCAAGCGCGGTGAGCCGCAGTACTGCTTCGCCACGTTCAACGCCACCCAGAAGATGACGCTCGAGGACGGCACGGAGCTCTCGCCCGCGCTGGGCATCGGCGCCTTCGCGGAGAAGACGCTGGTCGCGGCGGGCCAGTGCACGAAGGTCGACCCCGAGGCCCGGCCCGCCGCTGTCGGCCTGCTCGGCTGTGGCGTGATGGCCGGTATCGGTGCCGCCATCAACACCGGCGGCGCGACCCGCGGCAGATCGGTGGCCGTCATCGGGTGCGGCGGTGTCGGGGTGGCGGCGATCGCCGGTGCGGCGCTGGCCGGGTCGAGCCCGGTCATCGCCGTCGACATCGACGCCAAGAAGCTCGAGCGCGCCGCGGCCATGGGCGCGACGCACACCGTGGACTCCTCGCAGACCGACCCGATCGAGGAGATCCGGCGGATCTGCTCGGAGACGTACGAAGGTGCCGAAGGCGCCGACATCGTCGTCGAGGCGGTCGGACGCCCGGAGACCTGGAAACAGGCCTTCTACGCCCGCGACCTGGCCGGCACCGTCGTGCTCGTCGGTGTGCCCACGCCCGACATGACGGTGCCCGAGATCCCGCTCTTGGACGTCTTCGGTCGGGGCGGCGCCCTCAAGTCCAGCTGGTACGGCGACTGTCTCCCCAGCCGCGACTTCCCGATGCTGGTCGACCTCTATCGCCAGGGGCGTCTCGACCTGGATGCCTTCGTGAGCGAGGAGATCGGGATCGGCGACATCGAGGCCGCCTTCGAGAAGATGCACCGTGGCGAGGTCCTGCGCTCGGTGGTGGTGCTCTGATGGCCGTACGTGTGGACCACGGCGTCACCAGCGGCACCTTCAGCCTCGACGGCGAGACGCACCAGGTGGACAACAACGTCTGGGTGATCGGCGACGACCAGGAGTGCCTGGTCATCGACGCACCGCACTCGGTGGAGGACATCTTGGCGGTGGTGGACGGTCGCCGCGTGAAGGCGATCGTCTGCACCCACGCCCACGATGACCACGTACGGGTGGCGCCGGCGTTGCGGGAGGCAGTCCGGGCCCCGATCCTGCTGCATCCCGACGACCGGCCGCTGTGGGAGCTCACCCACACCGACGAGCTGTGGGACGCCGACCTGTCCGACGGACAGGTCATCGAGATAGGCGACACCTCCGTGACCGTCCTGCACACCCCGGGTCACGCGCCCGGGGCGGTCTGTCTGTCGGTGCCCTCGCTGGGCTGCGTCTTCACCGGCGACACCCTGTTCCAGGGTGGTCCCGGGGCGACCGGGCGCTCCTTCAGTGACCGGCCGACCATCGAGGCGTCGATCCGGGCCAAGCTGTTCACGCTTCCCGGCGAGACGGTCGTCCACACCGGGCACGGCGACGACACCACGATCGCCGCCGAGGCTGCCGGCCTGGGCTGATCAGCGCTCGGCGGCCGCGAACTCCGCGCGCATCCAGGCGCACCACTCCAGTGCCGTACGCCGTGATCGGATGCCTCCTTCGAGGGTGATCCGCGTGGCGAACAGCGGGTTCGACGGGTCGTGGGCGCCGGGGCGGTCGGCGATCTCGGCCAGCTCCTCGAGATAGCGGTCGAGGACGCCCTGGTGGACCGCCTCGAGCCGGCCGACCAGCTCCGTGGCGGCGTCGGGCTCGACGGTCCAGATCGACCACAGCCGGAGAATCTCCAGGTCACGGACCGGCTGGGGCTCGAGGTCGCCGACGACCCATGCCGCCAGAGCGTCCCGACCGGTCTCGGTGATGCGGTAGCGCTTCGTCGGCCGCGGACCGGCTCCCTCGATGACCTCGTGCTCGACCAGCCCGGCGGAGTCGAGACGGTTCAGCTCCGGGTAGATCTGCGAGTGGCGGGCGGTCCAGAAGTAGCCGATCGGCTGCCGCATCCGCTGCGCGACCTCGTAGCCGGTGCTCGCCCGCCGTGCCAGCAGGCCGAGGATCGCGAAGCCGAGGTTGGAAGCGGTCACCCCGGAGTCATTCATATGTCAATATTGACATATGCGGAGCGTGAAGGGCGTAGCGGCCGGGCGGCGATCCTCGGCTTGATGCTGGCCGGGTGCGGGGCGGAGAACGGTGCCGAGGGGGACCGTGGGCCGGACTCGGCGAAGGAGTCCGGAACCGTGCTGCCGACGGACGGCCCGTACATCCAAGGTGAGCTCGGCGGCTGCTTCCTGCCAGAGACCGACGCCGGGGTGGAGCCGATGCAGGTCCTCGGCAAGGGCCTCGAGCTGCCGGCCATCCGCTTCTCCCCTCCGGACGGCCAGGATCCGTCGGCGGTGCTGGTGATGCTCCACCAGACCGACGGCGACCGCTGCGGCTGGGGTGACTTCGCGACCCTGGCAGCCCTCCAAGGCGTCGCGGGGCTCTCGTTCGACCTCTGCGGCTATGGCGATGCCGACTGCGGGATAAAGGATCCCGACGACCCGGTGCCGCAGGTGCAGGCCGCGCTGAGCGAGGTCGAGAAGCAGTGGCCGGATGTGCCGATGGTGCTGGTCGGCGCCTCGATGGGAGGCAGCCAGACCGTGCGGGCCGTCGCTGCCGGTGTCGACGTCGACGGCTGGGTCGACCTGTCGGGGCCGTCGAACTGGGCCGGTGTCGACCTGGCCTCGGTCGCCGACTCGATCAGCACGCCGGGCCTGATCGCTGTCGCCGAGGACACTGACGGTCCCGAGGAGGCAGACGCCGCTCAGGCGCTGGCGCAGGCCACGTCCTCGGAGTTCGTTCCCGCCGAGGCAGGGCACGGCTGGGAGCTGGTGGTCGAGGAGGGCCGGCTCACGCCGCTCGGCCAGCAGATCCTCACGTACGCCACCAGCTGATCTCCTCCCTGATCCTGCCCGCAAGACTCTCCGATCGGGGAGGTTGCTCCGCTCACGCCGTGATTAACGTGCGAACGGTCACCCCGTGAGAGGAGCAGCAGATGGAACCCCAGAACGAGTCGAACCCGACCGACGTCGCCACCGAGGACCTCATCGAGGAGGTCTCGATCGACGGAATGTGCGGCGTCTACTGATGCCCGATCGCATGCTCGAGGAGCCGTGGACACTCTCGCCATCGGTGGCGCTGCGTCCTGAGCCGTTCGGGGCTCTCGCCTACCACTTCGGCAACCGGAAGCTGACCTTCCTCAAGCGGCCGGAGCTGGTCGAGGTGGTCCGGCTCCTCGAGCAGCACCCTCGTCTCGGCAGCGCGCTCGACGCGGCCGGCATCCCGCCGGAGCAGCACGACGCGTACGCAGCGGCGCTCCGCGCCCTCGCCGAGACCGACATGATCCGCCCCCGCCATGAGGAGGCAGTGTGACCCTCGCACCAGAACGCCCCACCACTCCCAAGGCCCGTCCCGCAGGCGGCAGCCTCGTCGAGCAGTTCGAGTTCGGTCTCGACGCCCCGATCTGCCTGACCTGGGAGCTGACGTACGCCTGCAACCTCGAGTGCGCCCATTGCCTGTCGAGTTCCGGCCGGCGCGACCCGCGCGAGCTCAGTACGGAGCAGTGCAAGGCGGTCATCGACGAGCTGCAGCGCATGCAGATCTTCTACGTCAACATCGGCGGCGGTGAGCCGACGATCCGCCCCGACTTCTGGGAGCTCGTGGAGTACGCCGTCGACCATCAGGTCGGCGTGAAGTTCTCCACCAACGGCTTCCGGATCACTCCCGAGCGCGCCGCCTTCCTGGCCTCGACCGACTACGTCGACGTACAGATCTCCCTGGATGGCGCGACGGCGGAGGTCAACGACCGTGTACGCGGTGCCGGCTCCTACGACACCGCGCTGCTGGCGCTGCGGAACCTCCGCGACGCCGGCTTCTCTGACGCCAAGATCTCCGTCGTCTGCACCCGCGAGAACATCGGCCAGCTCGACGACTTCAAGGCCATCGCCGACGAGTACGGCGCGACCCTGCGCCTCACCCGGCTGCGCCCGTCGGGTCGCGGCGCCGACGTCTGGGACGAGCTGCACCCGCTGCCCGAGCAGCAGCGCGAGCTCTACGACTGGCTGATGGCTCATGGCGAGGACGTCCTCACCGGCGACTCCTTCTTCCACCTGGCCGCCTACGGTGAGTCGCTGCCCGGGCTCAACCTGTGCGGCGCCGGGCGGGTGGTGTGCCTGATCGACCCGATCGGCGACGTCTACGCCTGCCCGTTCGCGATCCACGACCAGTTCCTGGCCGGCAACCTGCTCGGTGAGGGCGGCTTCCAAGAGGTGTGGCAGTCCTCGCCGCTGTTCACCGAGCTGCGCTCGCCGCAGACCGGCGGAGCCTGCACGAAGTGCCAGCACTTCGACGCGTGCCGCGGCGGCTGCATGGCGGCCAAGTTCTTCACCGGGCTGCCGCTGGACGGCCCGGACCCGGAGTGCGTCCAGGGCTACGGCGAGGCGGCGCTCACCGGCGACCGAGTGGTGCCGGCGGCCAGCCAGGACCACTCGCGCAGCCAGGCCAGCCGCAACGCACCGGTGCTGCTCAACCTCGGCGCCACCAGGCGGCGCCCCGTCTCCGCCTGCAACGAGGACCCGCTCGCCGGAGGTGACCTGTCGTGAAGCTCGAGAACCCCTGGAAACGGAACCCATGGTTCGAGTCGGTCGCGGTCGCTCAGGAACGAGCCCGGCGCCGGCTGCCCAAGCCGGTCTACGGTGCGCTTGTCGCCGGCTCCGAGCGCGGCCAGAGCATGACCGACAACCAGTCCGCCTTCGCCGAGCTCGGCTGGGCGCCCCACGTCGTCGGCCAGCACGCCAAGCGCGACCTGGGCACCACCGTCTTCGGTCACTCCGTCCCGCTGCCGGTCCTGATCAGCCCGACCGGGGTCCAGGCCGTACATCCCGACGGTGAGGTCGCGGTCGCCCGCGCCGCCGCCGCCCGCGGCACCATCATCGGCCTGTCCAACTTCGCCTCGAGGTCGGTGGAGGAGGTGACCGCGACCGGCGCGACCACGTTCTTCCAGATGTACTGGACCGGCGACCGCGACACGATCGTGCAGCGCATGCAGCGGGCGCACGCCGCCGGCGCCCAGGGCCTGATCGCCACGCTCGACTGGTCCTTCTCGATGGGCCGCGACTGGGGCAGTCCCGAGATCCCGGAGAAGGTCGACCTGCGGACGATGATGCGGCTGGCACCGCAGGTGGCGGCAAGGCCGCGGTGGGCGTGGCAGTTCGGGCGTACGGGCTCCTTCCCCGATCTCACCGCCCCGAACCTCGCCCCGCCGGGCGGGAGCGCGCCGACGTTCTTCGGTGCCTACTACGAGTGGATGACCACCCCGCCGCCGAGCTGGGAGAACGTCGCCTGGATGCGCGAGCAGTGGCACCAGATCAGCGGCACCCCGTTCGTGCTCAAGGGCGTGTGCCGGGTCGACGACGCACTCCGCGCCGTCGATGCGGGGGTCGCGGGCATCTCCGTGTCCAACCACGGCGGGAACAACCTCGACGGCACCCCGGCCGCGATCAGGATGGTCAAGCCGATCGCCGACCGCGTCGGCGACCAGGTCGACGTGGTGATGGACGGAGGCGTACGCCGCGGCTCCGACGTCGTGAAGGCGCTCGCGCTCGGTGCGAAGGCGGTGCTGATCGGCCGGGCCTATCTGTGGGGTCTGGCCGCCAACGGTCAGGCCGGGGTCGAGAACGTCCTCGATGTGCTGAGCGGTGGCATCGACTCGGCGCTGCGGGGGCTGGCGCTCGGGTCGGTCACCGAGCTGAGCCCCGAGCACCTGATCGTCCCGGACGGCTTCCATGTACACACTGGGTGACGTCACCTGGCCGCAGGTGCGCAGGGGCACCGTCCTGCTGGTGCCGGTCGGCTCGCTGGAGCAGCACGGCCCGCACCTGCCCTTCGACACCGACACCACCATCGCGTCGGCGGTCACGCAGGGGGTGGCCGACCGGCTCGCGGAGCAGGGTGTCGAGAGCTGGGTGGCGCCACCGATCGCGATCGGCTCCAGCGGCGAGCACCAGTCCTTCGCCGGCACCGTGTCGATCGGGAGCGACGCGCTCCACCTGGTCGTGGTCGAGCTGGTCCGCTCGGCCCGCACCTGGGCGGAGCGGGTCGTGCTCGTCAACGGCCACGGCGGCAACGCCGCCGCGCTGACCAGCGCGGTCAACCAGCTCGCCTTCGAGCGGCAGACCGCGTGCTGGCTGCCGTGCCGCACCGAGGAGTTCGACCTGCACGCGGGCCGCACCGAGACGTCCCTGATGCTGCATCTGCGGCCCGAGTCAGTACGCACGGACATGGCCGAGCCCGGCGACACCCGGCCGCTCGCCGAGATCCTGCCGGCGATGCGAGCGGGCGGGGTCGCGGCGGTCTCCGCCAACGGCGTCCTCGGCGACCCGACCGGGGCCACGGCCGCGCAAGGAGCCGAGGTGCTGACCATGATGATCGAGCAGACCACCATGGACGTGCTGGCTCCCGGCGGCGTGGCAGTGGGATGAGCACCTCCCGCCCGGTGGCGGTCGTCACCGGGGCAGCTCGGGGAATCGGTGCGGCCACGGTCCGCCGACTGGCGGCGGCCGGCTACGCCGTGCTCGCCGCGGACGCCTGTGCCGGACCGGATGCGGCGCCGTATCCCTTGCCCACGACCGGCGACCTCGAGGCCGTCGCCGCCGGGTGGCCGGAGGTCGGGACGTACGTCGCCGACGTCCGCGACCGTGAGGCGCTCGTCGCCGCGGTGGCTTGCGCCGAGGAACGCTGGGGGCGCGTCGATGTCGCGGTGGCCGCGGCGGCCGTGGTCGCCGGCGGCCGACCGCTGTGGGAGACGCCGGACGAGGAGCTCGCGCTGCTGTGGGACACCGATGCGCGAGGCGTGTGGAACCTGGCCGCGGCGGCGGTGCCGGCGATGCTGCGCGGACCGGACCCGCGGCGCTGCCGCTTCGTCGCCGTCGCGTCGACGGCCGGCAGCCACGGGCTGTTCCGGCTCGCCGGCTACACGATGGTCAAGCACGCCGTCGTCGGCGCGGTGAAGGGCCTCGCCGCCGACCTCGTCGGCACAGGAGTCACGGCCGTCGCGGTCTCGCCGGGGGCGACCGCGACCGACATGCTGCGGCAGACCGCCGCGCTCTACCCCGGCACCACCGTGGCCGACCTGGCCGCCCATCAGCTGCTGCGCCGGCCCCTCGACCCCGACGAGGTCGTCGCGGCCATCGCTCTCTGCTGCTCACCCGAGGGCGCCGCCCTCAACGGCAGCGTCGTGCACGCGGACGGAGGCTTCGGCGGATGAGATACCCGATCGGCTTCCGCGCCCGCATCCGCTCTGACGTACGCCGCGTCGACGGGCGCCTGCTGGTCGGTGGGTCGCCGCTGCGCGCCGTCCGGCTCACCGACGCCGCGCTCGGACTCGTCACCGACGGCGAGGTCGCCGTGGCCGACGCGACCACCGACGCGCTCGCCGCCAGGCTCGTCGACGGCAACCTGGCCGATCCGGTGCTCGACGGGCCCGGCGTGGCGCCTGCGGAGCTCAGCGTCGTGATCCCGGTGCGCGACCGGTCCGACCAGCTCGACCGTGCGCTCGAGCCGCTGAAGGGCCTCCATCGCATCGTCGTCGACGACGCCTCGCTCGATCCGGATGCCGTCGCGAGGGTCGCCTGCCGCCACGGCGCGCACCTCGTGAAGCTGTCGGAGAACCTCGGCCCGGCCGGGGCCCGCAACGCCGGCCTGCGTGCGGTGCGCACCCGCTACGTGGCCTTTGTCGACTCCGACGTCACGGTCGAGGCGAGCACGCTCCTGAGGCTCTCCCGCCACTTCGCCGACAGCCGCGTCGCGCTGGTGGCGCCGCTGGTCCGCAGCCGCGCCCGCAGCCGGGCGCCGCGGTGGTTCGAGCGCTTCGACGAGGACGACTCCTCCCTCGCCCTCGGCACCCGCGCCTGCGTCGTACGTCCCGGGGCGGCGGTGGGCTGGCTGCCCAGCGCCTGCCTGGTGGGGCGTACGGACCGGCTCGGTGCGGGGTTCGAGGAGACGATGCGCGTGGGCGAGGACGTCGACCTGGTCTGGCGGCTGGTCGAGGCCGGCGAGGTCGTCCGCTACGACCCGGAGCAGGTGGCCTGGCACGACACCCGCACCACGATCCGCGGCTGGCTGGGCCGCAAGTACCTCTACGGGACCGGCGGCGCCGACCTCGCCGTGCGGCACGGCCGCAAGGGCGCTCCGGCGGTGATGACCGCGAGCATGGCGGCCACCGCGGCCGCGCTGATCGTGCATCGCCGGTGGTCCCTCCCCGTCGCCGCGGCCGGGATCGCATATGGCGTCTTGTCGCTGCGAAGGCGGCTGCCGGAGACGCCGGGACGGGACCGGCTCGCGGTCCAGCTCTGCGCCCAGGGCCTAGGCTGGACGGTCCGCCAGGAGGCCGCGCTGCTGCTGCGGCACTGGTGGCCGCTGGCCGCGCTGCTCGCCCCGCACAGCAAGCTCCTGCGGCGCGCCCTCGCCGCCTCCCTGGTCGTCGACGTGGTCGTCGCCCAGGTCGACAACCCCGGCACGAGATACCGGCCGCTGGCCCGGCGGCTCGACGACCTGGCGTACGGCGCAGGGCTGTGGGCCGGCGCGATCAGAGCCCGTTCGGTGACCTGTCTGCTGCCGCGCAGACCTGGCCAGAAGACCGGCCAGGGAGGCACCTCTCCCAACGGGTAGGTCGGCCCCTCCCGGGGTGGCCTGTTTCCCGTTCCTCGCCTGTTCGCGGCTCTGTCGGCGTACCTAATGTGCTGAGCGTCACACACCAACGGAGGTTTGCCATGCAGGTCGACGAACTACTCAAGCCCTTCCCCATCAAGGAGTTCCACCCGTTCCCCCGAGCCCTCATGGGCCCCGGCGCTCACGAGATGATCGGGCCCGAGGCTCTGAAGATGGGCTTCCGCAAGACCCTCGTGATGACGTCCGGTCTCCGCGGCACGGACATCGTCACCAAGATCGTCGAGTCGATGAAGTACCACGGCCTCGAGGTCGTCGTGTACGACAAGGTCGAGTCCAATCCCAAGGACTACAACGTCATGGACTCGGTGAAGCTCTACCAGGAGAACGAGTGCGACTCGTTCGTCTCCATCGGCGGCGGCTCGTCGCACGACGCCTGCAAGGGCGCGCGCATCTCGGTCGCCCACGACGGCCGCAACGTCAACGAGTTCGAGGGCTTCAACATGTCCGAGAACCCGAAGAACCCGCCGCACATCGCCGTCTCGACGACGGCCGGCACCGGGTCCGAGACGTCCTGGGCGTACGTCATCACCGACACCACCACCGACCCGGACAACCCGCACAAGTACGTCGCCTTCGACGACGCCTCGGTGGCCAGCCTGGCGATCGACGACCCGGTGCTCTACTTCGACTGCCCGGTCGACTACACCGCGCAGTGCGGCTTCGACGTCCTGGCCCACGCCAGCGAGCCGTACGTCTCCCGGATCAACTTCCAGCCCTCGCTCGGCAACGCGCTGCACGCGATCAAGCTGACCTCGGAGAACCTGCGGCAGGCGGTCTGGAACGGTCAGGACCTCGGTGGCCGCGAGGGGATGATGTACGCCCAGTACATCGCTGCTCAGGCGTTCAACTCCGGCGGCCTCGGCATCATCCACTCGATCAGCCACGCCATCAGCGCGTTCTACGACACCCACCACGGCCTCAACAACGCGATCGCGCTGCCGCGGGTGTGGGCGTTCAACATGCCCACGCACTACAAGCGGTTCGCCGACATCGCTCGCGCGATGGGTGTCGACACCCACGGCATGACCGACGTGCAGGCCGCCGACGCGGCGCTCGCCGCGGCCATCCGCCTGCTGCGCGACGTCGGCATCACCGAGCGGTTCGTCGACGTCAAGCAGGACACGTACTCGAAGAACCGGCTCGGCCAGGGGCCGACCGCGTACTACGAGAACGCCAAGGAGATCGTCGGCGACGACACGGACGTCGACCGGATCACCAACCACGTCCTGGGTGACGCCTGCACGCCGGGCAACGCCAAGGAGTGCACGTTCGAGACCGTACGTCCGGTGGTCGACCACTGCCTCAACGGCGACCTGGACGACCTGCTCGGCTGATCGTCCCTGCCGATCGATCCGTGGCGGGTCCGGCCCGCTGAGAACACCAGCCGGACCCGCCACCTCGCCCCATCCACCACCTCGAGGAGTGCACGTGTCGACCACCACCGAACCGATCCAGGGCTTCACCGACGTCGAGAACACCCGCGCCCAGCTGGCGACGTGCGGCTACCTCGCCGACGACCGGCTCGCCACCACGGTCTTCCTGCAGACGCGGCTGGAGAAGCCGGTCCTGCTCGAGGGCCCGGCGGGCGTCGGCAAGACCCAGCTGGCCGAGAGCCTGGCCGCCGCGACCGGACGGCGCCTGATCCGGCTGCAGTGCTACGAGGGCCAGGACGAGACCAAGGCGCTCTACGAGTGGGACTATGGCAAGCAGCTCCTCTACACCCAGATCCTGCGCGAGAAGATCGGCCAGGTCGTCGAGGACGCCGCCGACCTGAACGAGGCCGTCGAGAGGATCGCCAAGCAGGACTCGGTGTTCTTCTCGCAGCGGTTCCTGGCCGCGCGGCCGCTGCTCGAGGCGATCGACTCCGACACCCCGGTGGTCCTCCTCATCGACGAGGTCGACCGGGCCGACGAGGCCCTGGAGGCGGTGCTGCTGGAGCTGCTCGCGGAGTTCCAGATCTCCATCCCCGAGATCGGCACGGTGACCGCGAGAACGATGCCGTACGTCGTCCTGACCTCGAACAACACCCGCGACCTCTCCGCCGCGCTCAAGCGCCGGTGCCTGCACCTCTTCCTCGACTACCCCGACGCGACCCGTGAGCTGGAGATCATCCGGTCCAAGGAGACCGGGCTCGCCGACTCCCTCGCCGCGCGCCTCGTCGACATCGTCCGCGGCATCCGCGAGCTCGAGCTGCGCAAGGCACCCAGCATCTCCGAGACCGTCGACTGGGCCCGGACGCTGGCCGTGCTCGGCGTCGAGGAGCTCACCGCCGACGTGCTCTCGACCACCCTCAACGTCGTGGTGAAGTACGAGCGCGACCTGAAGCGGGTGATGGAGGCGCTGCCGCGGCTGGTCGACCCGAACGCCGAGGTCCCCGACCACCTGCACAGCCACGGACACGGGCATGGTCACGGCCACTCCCACGTTCCGTCCACCGAGGATCACGACGACGACGTCGACGGCCGCGCCGAGCGGAAGGCGAAGGACCAGCCCGGCCGGCACAACGTGGGCTACTACGGCGGGGCCCGCGGCACCGGACCGCGTACGGCACCAGCGGTGTCCACCAGCCAGGGCAGCCGGGCGTTCCCGTCGGCCCGCAAGCGTCCGGTCTGAGCCGGGATCGGGGCCCGATATGGAGACCGCACTCCACCGCTTCATCCGGCTGCTCCGGCTCTACGGCGTACGCGTCAGCACCGCCGAGGTGATCGACGCGATGCACGCGGTCGCCCAACCGGGGGTGCTCGAGCAGCGCCACGTGCTCCACGCCGCGCTGTCCGCGAGCCTGGTCAAGGACCGCCGCGACCTGGCCACGTTCGACCTGGTCTTCGACCGGTTCTTCGGGCTGCGACCGGTCGTCGACGAGCAGGACGACCACGGGCACACCCACGACGACCTCTCCGACGAGGGCGACCTCACCGACTTCACGCTCTCCGAGGAGCCGGGCGAGGTGCCCGAGGACGGGCACAGCCACGGCAAGCCGGACGACATCAAGGAGTACTTCAAGCCCGAGGACATGGCGCAGCGCTACAACCTCCACCAGGAGGCGAACAAGATCGACATCGCCGCGCTCACCGACGAGATCGTCCTCTCCAACGACCCGAAGTCGAGCCCCGGGGAGGCTGCGCGGGTCCAGCTCTCGACCAGCCGGATGCACAACCCCGGCAACCCGGGCGAGCTGATCCGGGACGGCGGGATGCAGCTCGACACCGAGCTGTCCGTGCAGGAGGAGATCGCGCTGCTGAGCTGGCTCGAGGAGCGCGAACCCGACAGCGGCATCGACGAGGACGATGACCTCGCGGAGCTGCGCAAGGCGCTCTCCCCGTGGCTGGCCTCGCTTCCCGAGCGGATCCGGGACCACCTCGAGCGGTTGATGAGCATGGAGCGCGAGATCGAGTCGCGGGAGATCCAGGCGGCGCAGGCCGAGACCGTGGCCGAGCACGACCGGGCCGCGCTGGAGGAGTCGCTGCGCCGGTTGCTCAGGAAGCTCCACGGAGCCCCGCGCCCGCGACGTACGGTCGCGGCCCGCGGCATCGTCGACGGCCGGCGGACGATGCGCACCAACATGAAGTACGACGGGGTGCCGTTCCGGCCGGTGACCGTCGCCAAGGCGCACGACCGGCCCCGGCTGCTCGTCCTGTGCGACGTCTCCCTGTCCGTACGCTCCACCGCCCGCTTCACGCTGCACCTGCTGCACAGCCTGCAATCGGTCGCCACGTCCGTTCGGTCCTTCGCGTTCGTGAAGGACCTGGTGGAGATCACCGACCTCTTCGCCGAGCACCGGATCGAGGACGCGCTGTCCCTGGTGCTGGCGGGCCTGCCGGCGGGCGGAGTGCTCGACGTGGACGCGGACTCGGACTACGGCGCCAGCTTCGAGCAGTTCCTCGAGCAGTTCGGCTCGGCTGTGAACCGGCGGACCACGCTGGTGATCCTCGGCGACGGCCGCGGCAACGGCAAGGATCCCGGCTTCGCCGCCTTCGAGGAGCTCACCCGGCGCGCCCGGTCGACGATCTGGCTCACCCCCGAGCCGCGCTACTCGTGGGCGCTCGGCGGCTGTGACCTGCCGGAGTACGCGGAGTGGTGCGACAAGGTCCAGGTCGTACGCAACCTGCGCGGGCTCGACAACGTCACCCAGACGATGTCGGTCGGCCGATGACCACGCCGCCCGGCGAGCTGTACGTGATCGACGCGCTGCGACCCGGTCCCGAGGCCGGGGTCTACCGCGACGAGCTCGTCAGTGTCCGGGCCTGGCACGGCCCACGACCGCGGCGCCATCTCGGGACGATCCGCACCCGCCATTTCGACGTACACCGCGAGGGCCATCAGGTCCATCTGATCCACTGCCTGCGTACGGACCAGATCGATGACGACCTCTCCGGCCTGCTGGCCGAGGAGCTGTTCCAGCCCGGTTGGCTGCGCGGCCCGGACCTCTTCGAGCGGCTCTTCACCGGGGTCGTAGTCAGCAGCGCTCCGGACCCGGAGCAGGCCTGGGCGGCGTTCTACCGCAACACGCTGCGCCGCGTGGAGCAGGCGCTGCACCGGCCCGGTCCTGCCGCCCCGGCTCACGGAACCGTCGCCGAGTACGCCCCGGTCTACCGCTTCGTCGAGCAGCAGCTGGCGCCCGGCTCGGTCCTCGAGGTCGGTTGCTGCTTCGGGTTCCTCTCGCTTCGACTGGCCTCTGCCGGACGCGCCGTCACCGCCTCGGACCTTTCCGCCGGCACCGTCACGCTGCTCAGTGCCGCGGCGGCCCGGCTGGAGGTGCCGCTGGCCACCCGAGCCGCCGACGCAACCCGGCTGCCGTGGTCGGACTCGGCCGCCGACAACGTGCTGCTGATCCATCTCCTCGAACACATCGAGCCGGGCCTAGGCGACCGCGCCGTCGCGGAGGCGATTCGGGTGGCGCGACGCCGCGTGGTGATCGCCGTACCCCTCGAGGACGAGCCCGACGAGACCTGGGGACACGTCCGAACGGTCTCGTTGGACGACCTCGCCGCCTGGGGCGCGGCCTCGGGACACCCGCACCGGGTCGTCGAGCACCACGGTGGCTGGCTCGTCATCGACACCGACCGCTGATCGCGCCTCTCCGGTGGCGACCTGTCCGTCGGCGACGCGGACGGGCAGTCGTCCTTCCGGCGCCGCGTCAGGCCTGGTCAAAGCCTGGTCCGACCTGCCCGTCGGCCGCACGCGACCGTGCTGGAGGGCTACCCGCGGGCAGGTGCGCTACCGCCCACTCGGCGGGTCCGTCGATGTGTCGTACGTCACTACTTTGTGAGAACCGTGGCCCAGCCGGACGACGGTTGAACCCTTGGAGGAACCGATGACGAACACATCCATCGATGCACTGGACACCACGCAGAGCGCCGCACCGACCTGGGGCGACCCGTTCCCGCTCGGGCTGGCCAGCTTCGGGATCTCGGCGCTCGTCCTGGCCACCGTGATGTCGGGGATCGTGGACGCGGCTGCGCTGCCGGCCGTCCTGCCCCTCGCGCTGGCGCTGGGCTTCGCGACGGAGCTCGTGGCCGGCCTGGTCCACTTCCGGCGCGGCGAGACGTTCCCGGCCCTGGTCTTCACCGCGTACGCCGGGTTCTGGCTCTCCTACGCCCTGCTGGTGCAGTTCTACGGCCCGATGGTGACCGCGGGCGGGGCCGCGATCACGGGGATGTTCCTGCTGGCGTGGGCGGTGTTCACCACGTACATGCTGTTGGCCGCGCTCCGCACCAACACCACCACGATCGTGATCTTCGTGCTCCTGGCCGGGGTCTTCTACCTCGCGGCCTTCGGGTCGTTCCTCGGCAGTGCCGGTCTCGGTCAGACCGCCGGCTATGTGCTGATCCTCGACGCCCTGGTCGCGCTCTACGCCTCCGCCGCGATCATCGTGAACACGACCTGGGACCGCACCGTCCTGCCTGTGCCGTGACGTGACCTGGCCGCCGGGTCAGAGGAGGCCGAGCTTGGACGCCTCGTACACCGCCTCGGCCCGGCGGCTGACGCCCAGCTTCCGCAGGATGTTGCCCACGTGGAACTTGGCGGTGGTGTCGGAGATGTAGAGCCGGTGGCCGATGGCACGGTTCGACAGCCCGTGCGCGAGCAGCTCCAGCACCTCGAGCTCGCGCGCGGTGAGCTCGGAGTCGTCGCTGGTCACCGGCATGTTCACGCCACGGATCATCGCCGCCGCGGAGCGCGCGTCGAAGGCGCTTCCGCCGCTCGCGACGTCCCGGATAGCCCGGACCAGCCCGGTGGTGTCGACGTCCTTGACGACATAGCCACGGGCGCCGGCGCGGATCGCCTGCATCACCAGCTGCTCGTCCAGGAACGTGGTCAGCACGAGGATCAGCGCCTCCGGGTGTCGCTGGGTCAGCGCGGCGCACAGCTCGAGCCCCTCGGCGTCAGAGGACGAGGAGAGCTTCAGGTCGAGCAGCACGATGTCCGGACGAGCGCTGTTGACCCGGGCCAGCGCCTCGGCTGCCGTCGCCGCCTCCGCGACGACCCGGAGGCCGGGCTCGCGCTCCAGGATCGACCGCAGACCCTGACGGACGATCGCGTGATCATCGACCAGCAGTACGTCGATGCCGGCTGTGGCCTGGGTCTCGGCCGCGGCCTGGGTCGGGGCCGCCTGGGGCGGGCTGAGCGTGTTCATCGGTTCCTCCTCGAAGCGGCTACTGCGGGTCCGCGATGAGCCCGCAGATCGTTCCTCGGCCGCGATCCACGACGGGCAGCGGCACCCGGAGCTCCACCCGGACACCACCGAGGCGCGAGCGCCGGAACGCGACGGTGCCACCGAGCTCGCCGATCCGGGTCTCGATGTTCGCGAGGCCACGGTGTCGGCCGTCGATCGAGGCGCCGCGCTCGAGCCGCAGCTTCCGGGCGAGCAGGCCCGGATCCCCACGGCCGTCGTCGGCGACCCCGACGTAGAGCTCGTGCTTGCGGTAGCGGAGCCGGAGCACCGCCTGGGTGGCCTCGGCATGGATCGCCACGTTGAAGAGTGCCTCGCCGACCGCACGGGCGATGTCGTGCTTCGCCTCCGCGGGCATCGGGTACACCTCGCCCTCCACCCGCACCGACACGTCCAGGTGAGGACGGTGGTGCTCGGCGACCTCGTGCAGCAGCTCGGGCAGCGAGGAGACCGTGTCGCGATGCGGCTGGTGCAGGGCGTAGATCGCCCGGCGGAGCTGTTCGACGGCGTCCTGGGTGAGCTGCTTGGCGGTGCCGAGGAGCTCGGCGATCCGCTCGCCGGCCGGCCCGAGCTCCTCCGTCTCGCCCCGGGCGACCTCCACCGACATCCCCGCCGAGAGCACGAACTGGGTGACGCTGTCGTGCAGCTCCCGCGCGATGCGGTGACGCTCGTGGTCGACCAGCTCCCGCTGGTGTGCCACCAGCAGCCGCTCCTCGGCCTGGCGCAGCTCGCGGGTCCGCTGCTCGAGGTCCCGCTCGCGGGCACCGACCTCGTCGTAGAGCCGCTGGGCGCGGCGGTGCTGGGAGAGCCCGGCCTGATACTGCTCGGAGGTGTGCAGCGCCACGGCGGCCTCGTTGGCCAGGATCCGCAGCACCGACAGGTCGCCAGGCTCCGGGTCGTCGGCGAGCCCGTGGAGACCGACCAGGCTGCCGATCATGACGCTCTCCAGCGTCATCGGCACCCGCACCCAGCGTGCCGGCCCCGGCGCACCGGTCGCGTGCCCGGCCCGGATCGCGCCGAGCTCGCGACGTACGACTCCGGGGAGCTCCTCCTCGTCACCGACCACCCGGCCGTCGTGGCCGACGATGATGAACCGCGGCCTGGCGCCGGTCAGGTGGCCGTCGGCCAGCGCCAGGATCGTCCACTCCGCGGCCAGGTGCACCGCGGCGGCGCGGGCCACCTCCTCCAGGAGCGCCCGCGGGCCCTCGACCGTGCGCACCAGCGCCCGCGAGATCGAGTCCATGGCGCGTACGGCCTGCTGCATGCGCTCGTCGGAGCGCAGGAAGGCGCGATAGTAGGACCGCTTGCCGGAACGTACGCCGGTCAGGGCTGCCAGGTCGGGTGCGCTCACTGGATCGCCTTCACAATGCTTCTCGGAAGAGCGCGTGGATCTCGGCGCGGCTCGCCGGTCGCGGGTTCGTCGTCAGACAGGCGTCGTCGAGGGTGGTCACCGACAGCGTGTCGAGATCGGTGTCGGTGACGCCCAGGTCCCGCAGCCGCCGGGGTACGCCGACGTCGTCGGCCAGGCGCCTGACGTGGTCGGCCAGCATCTCGGCCGCGACGTCTCCGGGGACGCCGTCGACCGGCAGGCCGGCGGCTCTGGCGAGGCCGACGAACCGTTCGGGGACCGAGCGCGCGTTGTAGCGGATGACGTGCGGGAGCAGGACGCCGTTGACCACGCCGTGCGGGGCATCGAGCAGTCCACCGACCTGGTGGCTCATCGCGTGGGTCGCGCCGAGGATCGCGTTGGTGAAGGCCAGGCCGGCCTGCAGGCTCGCCTGCGCCATCATCGCGCGGTGCTCCATCGCGGTCGGGTCGGTGACGGTCGAGCGCAGATGCCGGCAGACCAACGCGACCGAGCTCATCGCGTGCCCGTCGGCCAGCGGGTTGTGTGCCAGCGAGACGTACGACTCGATGCCGTGGGTCAGTGCGTCCAGGCCGGTCGCGGCGTTGAGCGCCTCCGGCATCGTGGTCAGCAGCCGGGGGTCGGTGATCGAGACGTCGGGCACCAGGGCGCGACCCATGATCGTGATCTTCACCCGACGGTCGGTGTCGGTGACGATGCAGAACTGGGAGACGTCGGCCCCGGTCCCCGAGGTGCTCGGGATCATCAGCATCGGCGGGATCGGCCGGGCGATCTGGTCGATCCCGGCGTAGTCGAGGATGTCGCCGCCGTTGCCCGACAGCACCGCGACACCCTTCGCCGCATCCATGCAGGATCCGCCGCCGATGGCCACGATGACGTCGGCCTCGGCCTCGACGTACCGCTCGTAGGCGCGGCGTACCTCGTGGTCCTTGGGGTTCGGCGTGACCTCGGTCCACAGCACCGGGACGAGGCCCTCGGCTCGGAGCAGCCGGAGCAGCTCGTCGACCCAGCCGGCCTCGACGATGCCGGGATCGCTGACGACGAACGGTCGTCTGGCCCCGAGCCGGGCAGCGGCGTAGCCCGCCTCCTCGAGCGAGTTGTGCCCGAAGACCACCTCGGGAGCCTGGAACTTCACCACCTGGTCGAGCGGAGCATAGGCCGGCGGGACCTGCTCCTGTCGGGGAGCCGCCTCCCAGCTGCGCGCCATCACCGCCGTCGTCGCCGCTACTCCAGCCGTCATCTCAGAGACCGACCTCGCGGTCCAGCCGGGCGATCTGGCCGTCGGCGAGGGCCAGCAACGGCGAGCCGGACGGCAGCAGGGTCCGGAGCCGGAGCCACATCTCGTAGTCGTCGGCGCCCCACGCGGACCGGGTCCACGTCGAGACCAGGTCGGGCTGACCCGACTGCAGCACCGCCGCGCGGAGCTGCTGGGCCAGCGTCTCGCGGAGCCGGACCACGCCCGGCGCGACGGAGCGCGGCAGGATGGGGCCGCGATAGCAGCGGAGCGCGCCGGCGACGTCGCCCACGGCGAGCCGTGCCTCGACGCCCAGCCAGTCGCCGGTCACCTCGGTCGTGAGCCGGTAGGGCCGGGAGGCGAGGAACTCCTCGCCGAGCAGGTTGCGCAGCCGGTTCAGCTCGGCGCGCAGCGTCGAGGAGCCGCCGTCGTCCTCGTAGAGCAGGACCGCGAGCTCGTCGCCCGAGAGGCCGCGCGGGGCGCTGGCGAGGAGCAGGAAGATCTCGCTGTGGCGTGGTGAGAGCCGCAGCTGCGCGCGATGCCCACGGCCGTCGTCGATCGACAGCAGCAGGTCCTGACGGCCCAGGGTCTCCACGGCGATGCGTGCCCAGCCGGGCCGGGTCTCGGGCTGCCTCGGCAGCAGCTGCTCTCGGGCGAGCTCGGACTCCGCGAGCCTCGCGGTGGCGCGCACCATCGCCATCGTCTGGGGTACGACGATGGAGTCTCCTCCGGTGATGTCGAGGACGCCGAGCAGGCGCGAGTCGCCCGGGTCGTGGATCGGGGTGGCGGCGCAGCTCCACTGCTGCACCGAGCGCCGGAAGTGCTCCGCGGCGACGACGCTGGTCGGCCGGTCGAGCCGGAGCGCGAGCCCGGGTGCGTTCGTGCCGGCGAGGCGCTCGTCCCAGTTGCTCCCCTCGACGAAGCCGATCCGCTCCGCGCGCCGGAGCGCCGCGGGAGCACCGCACACCCAGAGCAGCTGACCGGCCTCGTCCGAGACGGCCATGATCGCGTCGCAGTCGCGCGCCGCCTGCCCGAGCACGTCGTCGAGGAGCGGGAACACGCGTGCCAGCGGATGGGCGGAGCGTACGTCCTGGAGCTCGTCCTCGGGGAGGGTGATCGGCGCGTGCGCGTCATCTGCGGTCACCCCGGCGGCGGCGGATCGGTGCCACGAGTCCGCCACGGCTGCACGCATGGAGGGGCTCTGCTTCGTATCGTTCATCCGGACCTCCTCAAGTGATGAGAGTCACATTTGAAGGTTGCATTCACGTTGCATCCGTCGATCTTCGTCCACGTCCGGTGACCGCAACGTCGCTGCAACCTCAGCGTTCCTAGCGTCTGTGACCACGATCACGCCCCAATGCCTGAACTGCCTGAGGAGAAATCCCGATGACCGTATACACAGCTCCCGGCCAGCCCGACTCGCTGGTCACCGTCCAAGGCCGCTACGGCCACTACATCGGCGGCGCCTGGGTCGACCCGGTCAAGGGTGCCTACTTCGAAAACATCTCCCCGGTGAACGGCAAGCCGTTCACCGAGATCGCCCGGGGTACGGCCGAGGACATCGAGGCCGCCCTGGACGCCGCACATGCTGCCGCTCCGTCGTGGGGGAAGACCTCGACGACGGAGCGGGCCAACATCCTGCTCAAGATCGCCGACGTGATGGAGGAGAACCTCACCGCGATCGCCGTCGCCGAAACCTGGGAGAACGGCAAGCCGGTCCGCGAGACGCTGGCCGCCGACATCCCGCTCGCCATCGACCACTTCCGCTACTTCGCCGGCGTGCTGCGTGCCCAGGAGGGCACCATCGGTGAGATCGACGAGAACACCGTGGCGTACCACTTCCACGAGCCGCTGGGCGTCGTCGGCCAGATCATCCCGTGGAACTTCCCGATCCTGATGGCGGTCTGGAAGCTCGCCCCGGCGCTCGCCGCGGGCAACTGCGTGGTCCTGAAGCCCGCCGAGCAGACGCCCTGGTCGATCCTCAAGCTGGTCGAGCTCGTCGGCGACCTGCTCCCCGCCGGAGTGCTCAACGTCGTCAACGGCTTCGGCGTCGAGGCCGGCAAGCCGCTCGCCTCCTCGCCGCGGGTCGCCAAGGTCGCCTTCACCGGCGAGACCACGACCGGCCGCCTGATCATGCAGTACGCCAGCCAGAACATCATCCCGGTGACCCTGGAGCTTGGCGGCAAGAGCCCGAACATCTTCTTCGACTCCGTCGCCGCGGAGAAGGACGCCTTCTACGACAAGGCGCTCGAGGGCTTCACGATGTTCGCCCTCAACCAGGGCGAGGTCTGCACCTGCCCGTCGCGTGCGCTCGTCCAGCGCTCGATGTACTCCGACTTCGTCGGCGATGCCATCGCCCGGGTCGAGAAGATCAAGCAGGGCAACCCGCTCGACGACACCACGATGATCGGCGCGCAGGCCAGCAACGACCAGCTCGAGAAGATCCTGTCCTACATCGAGATCGGCAAGGACGAGGGCGCCAAGATCCTCACCGGTGGTGAGCGGACCATCCTCGAGGGAGACCTCGCCGAGGGCTACTACGTACAGCCGACCGTCTTCGAGGGCGACAACTCGATGCGGATCTTCCAGGAGGAGATCTTCGGACCGGTCGTGTCGCTGACCGGCTTCGACGACGAGGCCGACGCCCTCAAGGTCGCCAACGACACCCTGTACGGCCTCGGCGCCGGCGTCTGGTCGCGCGACGGGTCGCAGGCCTTCCGCGCCGGCAAGGAGATCAAGGCCGGCCGGGTCTGGACGAACTGCTACCACGCCTACCCGGCCCACGCGGCCTTCGGGGGCTACAAGCAGTCCGGCATCGGCCGCGAGACCCACAAGATGATGCTGGACCACTACCAGCAGACCAAGAACCTGCTCGTCAGCTACAGCCCCGACGCACTCGGGTTCTTCTGATGAGCGCGACCCACGCCTCCTCCCTTCCGGCGCGGGTCGCCGTGACCGACGGGGCGGCGGACCTTCTCCGCCGCCTCGTCGGTATCCACGGGCCGGTCATGTTCCACCAGTCCGGTGGATGCTGCGACGGCTCCGCGCCGATGTGCTACCCGGACGGCGACTTCATGCTCGGCGACGCCGACATCCACCTGGGCGACCTGGACATCGCGCTGGACCAGCAGGTGCCGGTCTGGATGTCGCGCTCGCAGTTCGAGTACTGGTCACACACCCATCTCACCATCGACGTCGTCCCCGGACGCGGCGCCGGGTTCTCCCTGGAGGCGCCCGAGGGCGTGCGGTTCCTGATCCGGTCGCGACTGTTCACAGACGAGGAGGCACAGCGCCTTGACCGAGAAACTGCTCAGCACTGACCATCCGACCCGCTTCGAGCCACCGGCCGACCTGGCCGCTGCCTCCAACGTCACCGAAGAGGCGTACGCCCGGGCCGAGTCCGACCTCGAGGGCTTCTGGGCCGAGCAGGCAGGGCGTCTGACCTGGGCCGAGCCGTTCACCGAGGTGCTGGACTGGTCCGACGCACCCAACGCGCGGTGGTTCGCGGACGGGAAGCTCAACGCGGCGTACAACTGCGTCGACCGGCACGTCGAGGCCGGTCGCGGCGACAAGGTGGCCTTCCACTTCGTCGGCGAGCCCGGTGACACCCGGGACATCACCTACGCCGATCTCAAGGACGAGGTGTCCCGGGCCGCCAACGCGCTGACCGACCTCGGAGTGGTCAGTGGCGACCTGGTCGCGATCTACCTGCCGATGATCCCCGAGGCCATCGTCGCGATGCTGGCCTGTGCCCGCATCGGGGCCACCCACACCGTGGTCTTCGGCGGGTTCTCGGCCGAGGCCCTCGCCTCCAGGATCGAGGACTGCCGAGCCAAGCTGGTCATCACCTCCGACGGCGGCTACCGCCGCGGGGCTCCGTCGTCGCTGAAGCCGGCCGTCGATGCCGCACTTGCCCGGCTGGGCGGCCGGAGCCCGGTCGACCACGTCCTCGTCGTACGCCGCACCGGGGAGTACGTGCCCTTCGACGACGCCACCGACCTGTGGTGGCACGACGTCGTCGACAGCGCTTCGCCCGAACACACGCCGGAGGCGTTCGACGCCGAGCACCCGCTGTACGTCATGTACTCCTCGGGCACGACCGGGAAGCCCAAGGGCATCCTGCACACCACCGGCGGCTACCTGACCGGCGCGGCCTACACGCACCATGCCGTGTTCGACCTCAAGCCGGAGACGGACGTCTACTGGTGCACCGCCGACATCGGCTGGGTCACCGGACACAGCTACATCGTCTACGGTCCGCTCGCCAACGGCGTCACCCAGGTGCTCTACGAGGGCACTCCGGACAGCCCTCACCGGGGTCGCTGGTGGGAGGTCATCGAGCGGTACGGCGTGACCCTCTTCTACACCGCCCCGACGGCGGTCCGGACGTTCATGAAGTGGGGACGCGAGATCCCGGACAGGTACGACCTCACCTCGTTGCGGCTCCTCGGCTCGGTCGGCGAGCCGATCAACCCCGAGGCGTACCTCTGGTACCGCAACGTCATCGGCGGCGACCGCTGCCCCGTCGTCGACACCTGGTGGCAGACCGAGACCGGTCAGATGATGATCAGTCCCCTCCCCGGGGTCACCGCCGGCAAGCCCGGCTCGGCGATGCGGCCGCTGCCCGGCATCGGCGCCGACGTGGTCGACGAGGAGGGTCGCTCGGTGCCGAACGGGTCGAGCGGCTACCTGGTTCTCACCAAGCCGTGGCCCGCCATGCTGCGTACGTTGTGGCAGGACGACGACCGCTTCGTCGAGACGTACTGGACCCGCTTCGCGGACCTCGGCTACTACTTCGCCGGCGATGGGGCCAAGAAGGACGAGGACGGCGACATCTGGATCCTGGGCCGCGTCGACGACGTGATGAACGTGTCCGGCCACCGCCTCTCCACGAGCGAGATCGAGTCCGCCCTGGTCTCCCACCCGCGGATCGCCGAGGCAGCTGTCGTCGGCGCCGCCGACGAGACCACCGGCCAGGCGGTCGTCGCCTACGTGATCCTGCGCTTGGGAGACGGCAACACCGGCGAGGCGCTGATCCAGGAGCTACGCAACCATGTGGCCAAGGAGATCGGTGCCATTGCCAAGCCGCGGCAGATCACGATCGTCCCGGAGCTGCCCAAGACGCGGTCCGGAAAGATCATGCGCCGCCTCCTGCGCGATGTCGCCGAGGGCCGAGATGTCGGCGACACCACCACGCTGAGCGATCCGAGCGTCATGGCTCTGATCGCGAACCGCGACGCCGAACACGCCGCAGCCGCGGAGGGATGAGATGGCCGTGCCCGTCACAGGCGTCGACCCCAGGACGATCGGGCGCAGCTGGATCGTCGTGGCCAGGCACCGCCAGCCTACGGGGACGAGGGATCCTGCGCCGTGGGGCGAGGCGCATCTCAAGCGGCTCGGCACCCAGGTGACCCTCTGCGGTGCGCCGGCCCTGGGTTGGCACGCGTTCTGGAATCTGCGGTCCGAGGACATCCGCCGGTGGTGCCCTGCCTGTTCCGCTGCGGCCCGCCCGACTCGCACCGTGTCGGGAATCCTGAGGACCCCGTGACCGGTCCGCGCTGGCTGCGCTCGGGGCGCTACTCCTTTGCAGGCTGAACCTGTAAAGTCGTGATCGCAACGGCCTTGTAGGCCCGCGAAGTAAGCCCGGCAGTCTTCCGGACGGTGGATGAGCCGGGCTCGCGCCATTTCTGAGGTCGACATGTTTCCGAACACCTCGGAGTGTCAGACCACGAGTTGGCGGACATCAACGACCAGCGGCCGAGCCGCGTCGATCCAGCGGCCGCCTCGTTGGTGACACCAGCACACGGCGTCGCTGATCCACAGGAGCGGTTCGCTGCGAGGGACTTCGAGGCGGTACGCCGGCTTGTCGGTAACCGGATAGAGCAAGTCGGAGATCAGTTCGAGGTCCGACCGGTGGTGTGAGTGTCGCGGGTAGGCGTGAAGGGGTTCGGATCATCGAGACATCGGCGGCGGCCAGGTGCAGATGACACCGCGAGGAGTTCATCCCCGCGGACGCACGCTTGCCGTGAAGCTGCTGCCGGCCAGTGCGTCGAGCAGATCGGCGGCCGAGACCTCCCCGGTCACGGTGATCTGGCCGGTGTCGCGGTCGGCGGTGAGCGTGGCGACCCCGGGGAGGTCCCGGAGCCGAGCCGTGGCCTCACGGACGCATCGAGGGCAACGCATGCCCTCGACGTACAGCTGGATGGTCTGCATGGCGGTCCAACTCCAGGAGTTGGTCATCAGAGGTCGCCGACCAAGCCTGGCGTACGAGCTCCTCGTCGAGTCCGCCCGCAGAACGCGATCAAGGGCCTGCGACCCAC
>NZ_JBEXRR010000058.1:0-30529 GCF_040613175.1 Nocardioides sp. NPDC006303 | reverse complement strand
AACAAGCCCGCCGAGCACGAGTTCGTCTACTCCGACGCAGAGCGCGACGCCCTCATGCGTGACGGCGTGGAGCAGGGCAAGAAGCTGCCCAAGGAGAACCCGGTCCAGCGCTACAAGGGTCTGGGTGAGATGAACGCCGACGAGCTGTGGGAGACCACGATGGACCCCTCGCAGCGGCTGCTGCTGCAGGTCACCCTCGAGGACGCCGCCCACGCCGACGAGATCTTCTCCATCCTCATGGGCGAGGACGTCGCCGAGCGACGCTCGTTCATCCAGCGCAACGCCAAGGACGTCCGATTCCTCGACATCTGAGTCTTGCTGAGGCCCTAGATACCGATAGACGCACGCAGAAAGTGAAATCGTGACCGAGACTCCTCCGGAAGGCTCCGGGCAGACCGCTGCCGGCGGCCGGATCGAGACCGTCGAGCTCCAGGCATCGATGCAGTCGAGCTACATCGACTACGCGATGGCCGTCATCGTGGGCCGGGCACTGCCCGACGTACGTGATGGACTCAAGCCCGTCCACAGGCGCGTCCTCTACGCGATGTACGACGGTGGCTACCGTCCCGACCGCGGGTTCTCCAAGTGCGCCCGTGTCGTCGGTGAGGTGATGGGTAACTACCACCCCCATGGTGACACCGCGATCTACGACACCCTGGTCCGGCTGGCGCAGCCGTGGGTGATGCGCAACCCGCTGATCCACGGCCAGGGCAACTTCGGTTCGCCCGGCAACGACCCGGCCGCGGCCATGCGTTACACCGAGTGCCGGATGGCGCCGCTGGCACTCGAGATGGTCCGCGACATCACCGAGGACACCGTCGACTTCGGCCCCAACTACGACGGCCGCTCCCAGGAGCCGGCCATCCTGCCGGCGCGGTTCCCGAACCTGCTGGTCAACGGCTCGGCCGGCATCGCGGTCGGCATGGCGACCAACATCCCGCCGCACAACCTGCGTGAGGTCGCCTCCGGCGCCAAGTGGGCGCTCGAGCACCCCGACGCGACGCGCGAGGAGCTCCAGGACGCGCTGCTCGAGCGGGTCAAGGGCCCCGACTTCCCCAACGGCGCGCTGATCGTCGGCCGCGAGGGCATCGAGCAGGCCTACCGCACCGGCCGCGGCTCGATCACCCAGCGTGCGGTGATCGAGGTCGACGAGGACGCCAAGGGCCGCACCAACCTGGTGATCACCGAGCTCCCCTACATGGTGAACCCGGACAACCTCGCCCAGAAGATCGCCGACCTCGCCGACACCGGCAAGGTGCAGGGCATCGCGGATGTCAAGGACAACACCTCCTCCCGCACCGGGCAGCAGCTCGTGGTCGTGCTCAAGCGCGATGCGGTCGCCCGCGTCGTACTCAACAACCTGCTCAAGCACACCGAGCTGCAGACCAACTTCTCCGCCAACATGCTGGCGCTGGTCGACGGTGTGCCGCGCACTCTCTCGATCGACCAGTTCATCTCCAACTGGGTCGAGCACCAGATCGACGTCATCCGGAGGCGTACGGCATTCCGGCTGCGCAAGGCCGAGGAGGACGCCCACATCTGGCGCGGCCTGGTCAAGGCGCTCGACCAGCTCGACGCCGTGATCGCGCTGATCCGCTCCTCCCCCGAGGTCGACGACGCTCGCCAGGGCCTGATCCGGCTGCTCGAGATCGACGAGGTCCAGGCCAACGCGATCCTCGACATGCAGCTGCGTCGCCTCGCAGCGCTGGAGCGGCAGAAGATCGTCGATCGTCTGGCCGAGCTCGAGGTCATCATTGCCGACCTCGAGGACATCCTCGCCAACGTGACGCGCCAGCGTCAGATCGTGATGGACGAGCTCGACGAGATCGTCGCGAAGTACGGCGACGACCGCCGCACCCAGATCATCGCGGCCGACGGCGACCTCTCCATGGAGGACCTCATCCCCGATGAGGAGCTGGTCGTCTCGATTACCCGCGGTGGCTACGCCAAGCGCACCCTCGCCGGTGAGTACCGCACCCAGAAGCGCGGTGGAAAGGGCGTACGCGGCGCCACCCTGCGCGGCGACGACGTGGTCGAGCACTTCATCTCGACCACCAACCATCACTGGCTGCTCTTCTTCACCACCGCCGGCCGGGTCTACCGGATCAAGGCCTACAACCTGCCCGAGGCGGCGCGTGACGCCAAGGGCGGTCACGTGGCCGGGCTGCTCTCGTTCCAGCCGGACGAGTCGATCGCCCAGGTGCTCGCGATCCGAGACTACGAGCAGGCGCCCTACCTCGTGCTGGCCACCCGCTCCGGTCTGATCAAGAAGACGCGGCTCGGTGACTACAACTCACCTCGTCAGGCCGGCGTCATCGCGATCAACTTCCGCGAGGACGACGACGAGCTGATCGGCGCCGAGCTGGTCAACTCCGAGGACGACATCCTGCTCGTCTCGCGCAAGGGTCAGGCGATCCGGTTCCGCGCCGACGACAACCAGCTGCGGCCGATGGGCCGGGCGACCTCGGGTGTCACCGGCATGAAGTTCCGGGAGAGCGACTCGCTGCTGTCGATGTCGGTCATCCGGGCCGAGCACGTCGCCGCCGAGATCGCAGCCGGGCTCTCCGAAGCCAACGAGGACACCGCGGACGTCGCGGCTCCTGTCTCCGGCGCCGAGTCGCCGGACGAGGTCAAGGAGCAGTTCGTCTTCACCATCACCGACGGTGGTTTCGCGAAGCGTACGAAGATCTCCGAATACCGGCTGCAGTCCCGCGGCGGTCTGGGCATCAAGACGATGGCGCTGGCCAACGCCGACCGCGGCGGTCTGGTCGGTGCGTTCATCGTGGTCGACGGCGACGAGATCCTCTCGATCACCGCGACCGGTCAGGTCGTACGCAGCCCGATCAACGCCGACTTCAGGGCAACCGGCCGCTCCACCCAGGGCGTCAAGTTCGTCTCGCCCAAGAAGGGTGACTCGGTCGCCGTCGTCGCACGTTCCGTCGAGGCCCGCGAGGTCGACGATGACGTCGTCACCGGGACAGAGGTTGCGGATGATGTAACAATCGGGGAAGACGGCGAGCACGGAGCGTCGTCCGAGACCACGACGGAAGATGAATCCTGATGACGGACCGCACCGCCGACCGCACGACTGGGGGAGTCGCGATGACCGAGCGGAACGAGACCGCGCAGCCGGTGACCCAGCGGATCACGGACACGGTCGCCAACGCGGCTAGGCGTACCACCTCCGCGGTCGCCTCGACCGCCCGCACCTCCGGCCCCGCCGGCGCGGAGCGGGACGCGGTCAGCGGCTCGGCTCGCCGGGCCCGGCTGAGTCTGAGCCGCATCGACCCATGGTCGGTCATGAAGATGGCCTTCCTGCTCTCGATCGCGCTCAGCGTCGTGGTGATCGTCGCCGTCTTCGTCATCTGGTCGGTCCTTGGTGCTGCCGGTGTATGGGACTCGATCAACCAGGCGGTCCAGGACGTCGTCGGTGACTCCAGCGCCGGCTGGAACGTGCAGGACTACCTCGGCCTCCCCCGCATCATGGGCTTCACCATGGTCGTCTCGGTCGTCAACATCGTCCTGATGACCGCCGTCGCCACCCTCGCCGCGTTCCTCTACAACATGGCCGCCGCGCTTCTGGGCGGCGTCGAAGTAGAGCTCACCGAGAACTGAGCCCAACTAGAACCCGCAACCTGGGGAGGGTTGTCCGAGCGCTTTTCGGATGGCCCTCCCCAGGTTCATTCGTTCAGGGGGCAGGTTTGGCCGCAGGTCTTCATCGGCCCGCTCCAGCCGTTTCTGGTGAGGATCCGTCCTACGCGGGCCGCTGTGTGACACGGGGTGTCGAACACCTGGTGAAACCGCAGTCGCGCGGGCACCGCTCCGAGTTCGGCGAGATCGTCCAACGAACGGTCGGCATCACGGGCCTGGTCGCGCCAGAATCCGTGGCCAAGCGCACCATCGTGCTCGAGCACCGAGTGGGTGCCGGTCGCGAGGTCGTCCACCAACCCCCGGATGAGCTTGCGGCGACGTAGGGAGTGCGCGCGATCCAGTGACGCCTGGAGCGTGGCCGCGGTGACATAGGACCGGCTTGCCACCTCGGCAACCCGCGCGATCGCGTCGATCTCGGACCTGGCTTCGTTCGCCATCGCGAGGGCGTTGTCCTCGACCTTCAGACGTGGAGGAGTTCCTCCGTACGCCTTGCGCTCGAGGTCGCGCATCCGGTGGACGACGATGCCGGGCTGGGGCATCACCTTGCGAGAGTGGTCGATGGCGACGTGGATCGGTCGACCGTCGTCGCGTCCCCGAGGAGCCTCGAGGCTGTCGCGGCACAGCAGGGCCGGAGCAGCGTAGAGCACCGCCGCCCAAGCCCGCTGCTCCCAGATGAGCGGCCCGGTGTGGTTGACGTAGACGCGAGGGTGCACCCGGCGGAGCTCGTTGCGGCGTACGGCCCGCTCGATGTCGATCCTGCTCAGGCCGCCGGCGGTGAGCTGGGCATAGGTTGCGACGCCGTCCTGCATCCGTCGCTGAGCATCCAGCATCCGCGCCGCATCCTCGCGCGTCGATGGGGTCTCTTCGTTTTGGTGCCCCGGGCAGCGGCCGGGTAATGTTTCTCTCGCCTGCTGGTAGGGGCTTCCACCCTCCAGTTGGCGCCTGCGCTTATAGCTCAGACGGTTAGAGCACCACACTGATAATGTGGGGGTCGGAGGTTCAAGTCCTCCTAAGCGCACAGCACTCGCCCTGAACTCCGGTTCGGGGCGTTTCTGCTGTTCAGGCATGGTTTTCCGCCTCTCCCTCATCGTCGCTGCTGGCGTCCTGATCGGGCTCAGGCTTTGCGTTGGCGGGCTCCGAGGCCCCCGAGAGGCCCCCGACCTGCTTTGCGGCGGTCCAAAGGTTCTGGTCGTAGAGGTGCCCGTAGAGGTCCATCGTCATGGTTGCGGAGGCGTGCCCAAGGATGCGCTGGACCACCTTGGGATCGGCCCCAGCACCCAGCCAGATCGAGGCGCAGGTGTGCCGAAGGTCGTGGACCCGGAAGCCTGCCCGGTCGATCGTCTTGAGGGCAGCTCCCCAACGAATGCTGCGCTTCCAGTTGCGCTCAGCGAGCGGGCCACCCTTGGGGGCGTGGAAGAGCCAGTCCCCCGGCTTCTTGCCGTCTGCCCATCGGTCGATGATCGGCACCAGGTCGCTGACGAGCGGGACGGTCCGTGCCTGGTGACCCTTGAGCGTCTCCTCATAGAGCCTGCCGGTGTCGCTGTCCGAGAGCACGGCGCGTTGCAGTCGCAGTCCTCGACCAGGGACGGAGACAAGGTCACGGACCTGAAGCCCAGCGACCTCACCCCAGCGGAGACCACCTAGCGCCAGGACCTTCACCACGTCGGCGTACGGATTGCTGATCGGCTCCCCGTTCTCATCGAGCCGAGACAGGACCTTGCCCTCATCGTCCCGAGGAATAGCGCATGCCTCAGTGAGCGCTTCAATCTCGGCTTTGGTCAGATACTGCCCCTCACGCTTGGACTTGCCCCCTGTCGGAGCCTCGACCTCCATGGCAACGTTGCCGTTGATCCGGCGATCCTTGACGGCGAAGTCGAGCAGTGAGCGGAAGGTTGCCAACTGTCGCTTTGCGGTCGACGGCTTGAGCCCCTTCTTGGTCACCAGCTCGCCCAACCACCGTTCAACATCGGCCGTGGTGATCGAGGCGACCGGAGCACGACCGAACTTCGGCTCGATGTGGTTGCGCCAGGCCCGAGCGTCCTCACGGCGACTGCTCTCCTTCAATCGACCGCCAGCCTTGAGCCACTCAGTAGCGACCACGTCCAAGGCCACCTTGCCGCGCTTGGGGTCGACCCACTGGCCCATCTTCAACTTGCGGACCTGGTCGTCGTGCCAGTCCTTCGCCTCGTTCTTCCGGGTGAAGACCTGAGATGCGACCTCCCGGCCGTGCCACTTCACACGAGCCTTGTAACGCTTGGTCTTCCCGTCGCTGAGCGTCCTTGTCTGGATGACCATCAGGCAGCCGCCGTTTCACGCTGCGAATCGATCCAAGCATCGAGGTCGGCCACGTCCCAGACCAGGCGTCGCCCGATCTTGATTGCAGGCGCGAACCTGCCTTCCTGGCGAAGCCACCGAACCGTCAGAACGGTGACCCTGCAGTACTCCGCTACTTCGTCAATCGTCAGCAACTGGTTGTTGCTCATCTGCTTCCCCTCATCGGTTGATGTTCTTGGTCTGGGCCTTCCATCGGTCGTATTCGCGGGCGCGAGCTGCCGCGGCGAGGGCGAGTGCTTCGTCTCCGGGGTTGGTCCATCCGGTGCCCTGGTAGGCCCATTCGCCGATGACGAGAGTCGTCTCCTCGTCGTCTTCGGCCAGGAGCCGGGCTTCCATCTCGGCGGTGGAGATCTGTTCGAGGGTCTCCCCGTTGCGGCGGGCGTCGGTGACCATCTGCTGATAGCGGGCACGAGCCCGGCGGAGCCGTCCGAGGGTGATCGAGTAGCGGCGGGACTTGGTGGAGAAGTGGCCGCGGAAGCCGAGCATGTGGGCCCACTTCTTGACCAGCTCATAGGGGTTGTCCTGGCCGCCGTAGAGAGCATCGGAGGTCTCGAAGATGTCGTAACAAGTCGAGGTCAGCCGCGCCAGGTGGGGCCGGGTGGTGTCCTCGAGACGAACCGAGGAGACATCCTTGCTGGCGTACTTGGCCAGATACCCCGCCACCTGACCCGGTGTCAGAGCAGCCTCAGGGTCGTCGGTGCGGTCACCCTCACGCACGACACGGACATCGACCTGGTCACCCCACGACAGCACCCGAGTAACGCCGGTGTGGTCGACCGGGGGCGCTTCAAACGTGACCTTGGCGATGGTCTCGGCCAGGAGCTGGGCGAGGTCGATGCCGTCCAGGGGTGCGGGTGACCCGGGGCCGTCGTGGCCATCGAGGCGGAGCAGGGCATGGAAGTGGACCAGGCCCCGGGTCTGGTATTCGGCGACCTTGACGAACTGCACCGAGGCGACGTTCTTGAGGCGCGACTCGGGTACGTCGAGGCGCTTGGCCAGAGCTCGCTTGAGTTCGATCGTCGTGCGTCGCCACAGCTCGGGCGCCCACCACTGCCACACGATGGCGGTGGTCCAGTCGTGACAGTCGGGACAGAATGGCGCGCCAACGATGACATCGGTGGCGGAGTGGATCTTGTGACACGAGATCGGCCGGCCATGGGGGCAGCGGGCACCCTTGTCGCGGGCACGAGGACGGCAGCGTTTGCCAGCCTTGTCGTGGCGGTGAGCGTGGGTCCCGAACGATGGCGCTGTCAGGGTGGCGAAGAGCAGCGGGTTGTCTGCCACGGTGGCGGAGACGGTTTTGCCACCGGTCAGACCGGCATCGATCATCGCGAAGGTGTCGCGGGCGTAGGTCCGTGAGCAGGAGGGGCACACGTCGGCGCGGCGGTTGCCGCAGGGCCGGTAGAGCACACCGAGGGGTGCCTGTTCGGAGGAGAATGCCGCGACGTGGTCCCCGAGCGCGACTTGTCCGGGGCCGTAGGTCTTGTAGAGCGCGGCGCGCAGCTCGGAGACCTGGGAACGCTCGAACGTTCGAGACCGGCCGGTCAGCCGGATCGGGCGGGCGCAGTTCTTCACCGCTGCAGCGGTCTCCGCGAAGGCGTCAAAGCTCTTGTCGATCAGACGAGACGTGACGGCCTGGAGACCGGCGTCGGTGAGGCCGGACAGATCCAGCGGCGCATCCTCCCCGTACCCCGGAAACGAGCCAGTGCCCGCCGAGGTCGAGGAGGATGCGTCACTGTGGATGCCCGGAGCATCGAGGGTCGAGGCGGTCAAAAGAGCCGTCCTTGACCGTCGTGTCCCATGTTGGCGGGGAGCCCCTGCTGGATCTGTGCCCACTCGGCGTCACTGATCCAGCGGGCCGAGCAGGTCGGGCAGATGTGGCTACCCGAGAGGCGGTGACCACCGGGACGGGTGCAGGTGTGGACGTGGTCCTCGTTGTTGAGGTTCGCCGTGCAGGTCGTCATGCGGCCACCACCATCGGGTCAACCACCGGGTCAACCTCCGGGGCGGTCATCGGGATGGCGTCGATGAGGTCGAGCAGGTCGGCGGGCTCAGAGGCACGGTCGGACCCGGCCCACATGCCACCAGAAACCCGCTCTTCGAGGGCGTACGAGTTGCAGGCGGAACGGACGGCACAGCCGTCGCATGTGGCCTTCATGATGTCCACCAGGACAGGCGGGAGCATCGCGGTGTCGACGGTCCAGGGAAGGCCCCGGTTCTCCCGGGTGGCGCACGAGGCGGCTTCCTCCCATGCCTGGATGCTCATGACAACACCTCCGCATCGGCCGAGTCGGTGGAGCTGACGACCTCACCGGCAACGACGTCGGGCGAGGTGTGACGGGTGCGGGGCTTACGCGGCTTGCGGGTGCGAGGCGCACCGTTCGGGGTCGAAGGCCCACGAGGAGGCCGGTTGTCGCCCGGTCGGGTGTTCTTCGCCGTGGAGACGGCAGGGACCAGGTCGGACTCGGCCAGGCCGATGAGGTTGCCGACCTCGGCCGATCGAGGGTCGAGCGTCGTCGTATCGGTCTCGGTGGTGTCGGTGTGCTGGTCGCGTCGGCCCGTGGGGAGCAGCTCGACCGCACCTGTGGCGGGGTAGTGCTTGTTCATGTCTTGGATCTCCTCATCGGTGACGTAGGCAGCCCGGACCCTGACGGGGTTCTTGCGGCCGTCGAGGTAGACGTAGCCAATGCCGGGCAGGTCCTCGGGGATGGCTTCGCAGTAGGCACCGGCCTTGTGGGCGTCCTCGCCCAGAGCCATCTCCACCTGTCCGGAGGTCTTGAGCCGCAGCGCGATCCGGGTGGGGAACTGGTCACGCCACCGGACGACGTCCTTGGTCACGATCTGGGTGCAGGCGAACACCGAGAACCCCGGGGCGCGACCCTTGGTCAACAGCCGACCCATGGCGGACTCGATCCGGTTCTGGATCTGACGGTCCTCATTCAGCTCGGTCACGTCGGCCAGCTCGTCAACCAGGAGGATGACCAGCGGCGAGGACTGCGAGACCGTGAAGGAGCGAGCCACCCCACGCAGATCGATGGTGCGGTCATCCATCACCCCGACGGCGTCTTCGAACATCTTGGCCATGGCCTCGTAGTCGTCGCGCTCATAGCGAGCGAACATGTCGCGGCCGAACTCCAGCTCCATCCCGCCCTTGGGATCGATGGCCCACACCTGCACCAGGCCCGCCTTGATGAACGGAGCCAGCGAGCGCAGCAGCGACCAGACCACCGAGCCCTTCCCGGCGCCGGTCTCACCAGCGAGGAGTGTGTGGGTGCCTCGGACCTTGAGGAGCCAGGGCTCCAGGAGGTCGGTGTAGCCGATGTGGAGCCCATCTAGGCGCGCCACATCCAGGGCGTCAGGGCCAGTCGGGACCGGGAGCGCGGCAATGGTCGCGGTCAGGGGGTTGCGCTTCTCCAACTCCAGCCAGCACATCCCCGGCTTGTGGGCACGAACCCGAGCCTCGGATGCCTTCATGGCGTTGGCGATCTCCTCGTCACAGCCCTCCAAGAGGCTGGGGGCCATGCCCGCCGGCAGACGGATCAGGAGCCGGTCCATGGCCGGAGTGGAGGCCACCTTGACCAGCCGCGGGGCCAGGACCCGACCGGAGTGACGATCCGTGGTGGTCAGGCCGCAGCGGCGCATCCAGAACGTCCACATCAGGCCGTACCAGAACCAGCGGTTCACCCAGTTCCGGGCGTACCGGCCAGCACGTCGACCGACCGGAACGACGAAGCGCGTGAACGAGGTCGAGGCGAAATGCCACCAGGCCGCCAGTGACCCACCCAGCGAGATCAGACATCCGGCGAGGACGAAGGCGACGAAGCCCCAGCCCTCACGGTTGCCCAGCTCGACCAGGACCGCGAGGAAGCAGCCGAGCACCGCAAGGGGCAGGACCAGGCCGGGTCGACGGACCACAGACCACAGCACCCAGACCGAGGCCATGAGAAGCTTCAACGTTGCAGCGCGGAACTTGCCCGCGATCCAGTCACCCATCACGCACCTCGCTCGTGAGCGCGGAACTTGGACTCTAGGAGGTAGAGGGTGTCCAGGGCTTCGCCCATGTCCATCAGTGCGTGTCGGACGCGAGCGCCGACCCAGTCCTCTTTGATGGGTGCGAAGTCGAACTTCTTGGCCACGTCGAACATGAGGTCTTGCTGACACCGGGCGAGGTTCGACCGGATGGTCTGTACCGCGCGGAAGGCGTCTTCATCGTTCTTGGCGTTCAGGGCGCGAGCCCACTGATCCAGATCGAGGACCATGTCAGGACACTCCCCTTTCGTGTCGCTTGAATGCGGCGACGACCAGGCCGACCTCGGTCAGCGCGGCCGAGGCCGAGGACTTCGAGGCCCGGATGTTCTCGGCGATGGTCAGGCTGTAGACCGAGGACCCGCCACCGATGGAGGCGTGGACCAGGTCCAGGCGCATGGTCACCTCGGTGAGGTCGCTCGAGACCCGCCGCAGCACGCCCAACGCGGCGTCATCACCGCGTACGCCGAGGGCATCGGCCCAGGCGTCCAGATCGGAGCGGAGGCCAGAGCCGCCGCCGTAGATGCCCCACATCACGACTCACCCCGCTCGTGGGCCTGGAAATCGAGACGTAGGTCCAGGAGCTGGGTCCAGGCGTCGTTGACCTTCTTGGACGCCTCATGGATCGCGATGGCGAACTCGTCAATCGCGGTGATGCGGCGACCGTGTTGGGGCACCGAGTTGTGCAGGCGAAGCAGAGCCGACGACAGCTCGGAAGCCTGAATCTCGAGGTGGCGCATCACCGCGCATGCGTCGGCATCGTTGGTGACCCCCAGGGCGGTCGCGACGGAGTCGAGGTCTCGATAGATGTGCACCATCACGACTCACCCCGCTCGTGACGACCGAAGGCCTGAGCGATGGTGAAGAGACCGTCATTGGCCTCATAGAGCCCGTCAGCAGCGGTCCCGACGAAGTTGCGAGCCTCTTCGGCGTAGGTGGCCGAGCGGCCGCGATCGGGCAGCCGGTTGCTGATCTTGTGCAGCTCGGACGTGATCCCCTGCAACTGCGCGCACAGCTTCCGCAGCTCCGCGATCGCGTCAGCATCGTTGTGGACGCCCAACGCATCAGCCCAGACGTCGAGGTCGACGTTTCGCTGGCCCCACATCACGCGACACCTCGCTCGTGACGCTCGAAGGAGCGGCGCAGGAGCCGGAGCCCATCGGCCGCGTTGAGGGTGTCGGTTGCGGCGTCGTTGAGGGAGACGAGGATGTCGTCCCCGCCCACAACGCCGGAGGTCTCGAAGCGCTTCTGAAACCAGTTCAGCTCTCCGGCGACCGTCAGCAGACGGCCGTAGTAGTTGGACAGCGCCGTCATCGCGTCAGCGTCGTTGTCGACCCCGAGAATGTCGGCCCAGGCGTCCAGGTCCTTGCGTCGTGCGGTCACCATCAGACGTGCCTTCCCTTGCTACGAGTGGTTACGAGTGCTGTTGAAGTTGGGTGAAGTTGGGACCCGCCAGCCGCCACGCCTTCCCAAACGCGACGGCCAGCGGGCGAAGGTTGGGGTGTGCTCACAGACCTGCCGCCTTCCCGCGACAGACCGGACACACCGGGGTGGAGAGGTCGGGGTAGTCCCACGACCAGCGGCTACCCGCGTTGGGCTGGCCGCACAGGGTGAGATCGGCGTTGAGTCCGGCCAGGTGCGCCGGGTCGGACCCGTCACCGATCCACACGAGGTAGAGGCTCACGCCGATCACGCGGCCCAGGGGTCTGCGATTGCCGGGATGTACTCCGCGCCGATGACCCGGACCCAGCAGGGCATGTCCCGCGAGCCGTCGGTAGCCCATCCCTGCCACGCGCGCTCGTGAAAGGTGCCCTCGCTGTGGGTTGCCTCGAACGTGCGGCCCTTGGCTTCGCGCAGCCGGAGCGACTCAGACAGTGCCTCGGCTGCCTCCCATCCCTCGGCGTGGACGTGGAGCTCGACCGCCTGGAGCGGGCCGTAGTAGTCGTCACCGACCTCCAGACGATGCGTCCCGACACGGAGATCGATCAGGTCGACCTCGGGGAGCAGGATCAGCAGCTCTGCGACCCAGGCCGCTTCGTGGGACCGCATCAGGCAGCCGCCTTCGTGGAGGTCGAGCTGGTGCCAGTCTTCGAGGCACCGGCCGGGGCCGTCGCACTCGGGGCGATCATCTCGGAGGCCGTCAGCGACCACTGCAGACGCGGACGGGGACCGTTGGTGTCGATCCACGGCACCGCGATCAGGCCGGTGAACTCGACCGGCACGAACGGCAGGCCGGTGTCGTTGGCCGGGGGCACCGGCTGGTGCTTCGCGAGGATCTTGACGTTGACCGTCTTCTCGTTCTTACGGGCCTCCGGGTCCGCATCCAGCACGGGCACGGTCCAGACCGGCAGCCCGGACTCCTCATCGATCTTCTGCGGCATCGACCCATCCGGCCGCTTGCCCGCGTTGAAGTCCAGCACCGGGGTGACCTCACCCACCAGGTAGGCCCCGTTCGGGAACGGTCCGTCGAACTTCATGTTCAGTCGTCGCGGCATCGCCATTGTTTGATCTCCTTGTTCGAGTAGCGACCTATTCACTACTGCATAACCACGACTATGCACGAGTGAATAGCCCGAGTCAAGCGCTGACCGTGCGACAGCACGATTCGGGACGAAAGGCCCTAGGGGATCAGTGGGGCCGGCGGAGCGCTGCGAACGCGAAGAATGCGGCTCCGACCAGCAAGAACGCACCAGCGACGACGAGCGGCGTCGTCAAGTCGCCCGCCTGCGCCACTCCCCCGCCAATGAGCGACCCAAGGGCAGCCGAACCGATGCCGACGACCCGCGTTCCTGCCGTGATGCGGCCAAGGAGGTGGTCCGGCGTGAGGCTTTGGCGGGCAGTTCCGCCGACAACGCTCACGACAGTCGAGACCAAGCCGACCGCGACGAGGAGCGTGCCCGTGAGCCAGACGCTCGGGGTCACCAGCATCAGCAGCCAGCCCGCCGACTGCACTGCCAGGCAGATCGCGTACGTCGACATGACGGAGAAGCGCACATGCAGACGTGGACCTATCCACCCACCGACGAGGCCACCCACGGCGAGCATCGCCAGGAGGACGCCGAAGGCCCCCGGCTTCAGTCCCAGATGCTCGGTGGCGAACAGGACGAACGTCGCGAACGCGATGTTGTAGCCCAGGTTGTACGTACCCATCCCGAGTGTGAGCATCCGCAGCTGGGCGTGCTTGATCAGGTAGACGCCACCGGTCTTAACCGCCTTAAGTACCGGCTCAGCTGGATGCTCGCTCGCTGGCGCACCAAGACCGCGGATACCAACGAGGAGCAGCGCGGACGCGAGGAACGTGAGCACGTTCAGTCCGAGCGGCAGCATCACCGCCACCGCGAAAAGAGCGCTTCCGAGCGGCGGGCCAAGCAGGGAGCGCCCGAGAATGTCAAGGGTCCAGAAGCGGCCATTGGCCCGGGCAAGTGTTGCAGGATCGCGTCCAGCAAGGATCGGGATACCTGCCTGCGCGGCTGGATCGAAGAAGCATCCAGCGCAGGCGATCAAGAAGACGACCAGGGCCAGCGCTCCGACCGAGAGCAGATCGAGTGCCGCGCCAGCCATCAGGGCGGCAAGCAGAACGACTCGAATCAGGTCCGCCGCGACCATCACTTGCCGGCGGGGCCAGCGATCCACAAGTGCGCCAGCTGGCAACCCGATGATAAACCAGGCCGCGTACGTCGAAGCAGCTACTACCGAGACCCAGAAGGGATCGTCGGTCAGGGTCGTTGCCAGAAGCGGGACAGCAGCGCTCACCGCCCCCTGGCCGACCATCGAGACACCGGTAGAGGCCAGCAGTCGACGCAACCCCCGCGGGCTGTTGGTCGACTGCTGGGCCTCCACCGACGTTGTCACCGGCTCAGGGCATCCATCGTGAATTCGCCGTTGCCGACGCCTTGGAGGAAGGCCTTCCATTCGTGCTCATTGAACTCGAGGACCGGCCCCTCACCATTGGCTTTGGTATCGCGAACGCCGATAGTGCCGTCCACCATGGCGACCTCGACACAGCCGCCCGAGTCCGAACCGGTGCTCTTGCGCCAGTTCGCGTTCTGCCACTTCTCATCCATCGTGTGCTCCTATCTCCCGTCCGCTCCGCAACTCACGAAGGGACCGCTCCAGATACTGCCGCGACGCCTCGACGCTGAGAGCGTCCTTCTGCAGCCGGTCGAAGACCGACCCGTAGGCAGACACGTCGACCTCGTCAGACAAGTACGTATCCGCCGTCTGAGACTCCAGCATGATCACCGCGGGTTTGTCACTGCTGAACTCATAGACCAAGAAGCCGCCGACCGTCATCGCGGCAGCGTCGCTCCCGAGCGGAAGAATCCGCAGGTCGACCAGGTTCACGTCCGTATCAATCAGACTCTGTAGCTGCTCGATCATCACGGACCGACCGCCCGCCCAGCGCAGCAAGGCACGAGCGTCGAGAACGACCTCATATCGGCCGGGCGTGCTCGCCTTGAATGCCTCTTGTCGGGCCATTCGCCTTTCAGCAATCGCTGCCGACTCGGCGAAGCCCATCGCCTCAGCCACCGACCGGGCGTAGGCCCGTGTCTGCAGGAGACCGGGGACGATCACCGCTTGGTATTGCCGCAACCGCTCCACCCGCTGTTCAACCGCCTGAATCTCACCTTGACGCCGACGAGTCCCACCAGCTCGAACCACCCAGGCCCCGGCCATGCCCTCGCGACGCGCAACGGTCGCGAGCAGCTCCGCCCGCACCTCCTCAGGCGAGCCGTAATAGTCGAGCAGGGTCGCAATCTCTTCGAGTGAAGCCGCGAACCGCCCGGTCTCCACTCGCGAGATCTTCGGTTGCGACCACCCCAGGGCGCGCGCGACCTCGGAGCCAGACAGCCCCGCATCCTCGCGAAACCGCCGAAGCTCCGCCCCTAGGCGCACAAGCACCGCGTCTGTCACCGACTCGCCTCCTGATTCATTCGTGCATAGGCAGCCTAGCGGTTCGCTGCCTCCAGCAACAGGACCTGCCCGAGGCGTCCGCGCGTTTGAGCCAATAGAACATGTGTTCGATACTTGAGGCGTGTCGGCCAACCCTCCCAAGAACGACGCCTGGCCCGAGCCCAGGCACTGGCTACACGTCTGGGTGCATCGCAAACGCCGGAACTATCCGCCACCCATGCCTGGCCTCATCCTCAAGTGGGAGCTGCACAAAGGCAGGTGGCGCGCCTGGGTGATCTGGGTCGACACCACGTACGCAGCACCAGAGATCAGGCACGCCTGGCTGCCCGCCAACGAGATCCGGCCAGCGAAAAGCAGCATCAACGTGTGGAACGACCGGTATCGGTAGGGCTTGCTTCCGAGCCGTGGCCCGGCGGCGTCATCGTGCCGATGTGGGTCGGACCGGGTCATCCATCTCGGCCAGAGCTGCACACTCTTCATGCCTACTGCGCGGCGCCAGAACACCTAATAAGTTTCCCGGGCACGACTAACGCTGCGACCAACGTCTTTGGTACTCGTGGTCCACCTGCGTCAAGGACGGGGCCTCAGCCAGTAGTCGAAGTCGCGGAGGAAGCGATCGATGTCCGAGTCGTCATGCATCGACACCCGGACATCGCCGACGCCGTGGTGCCCCTTGCCCCGAAGATCCTGCACATTGGGCGTTGCGACAATGCTGTCCGGGTCGAGCGGGAGCACCACCTCTAGTCGAGAACTGTTGCGGATCACGCTCACGAAGATCTGCGATCGTTCCCCGATCGACAAAGGCATGTCGCCTTCCCGTCGGTAGCCCACGAACATGCTGCGCACTACGTACTGCAGACCGGGGTTGCGGACCCGGATCTCACGATCGAGCCGCATTGCTAGCATCTTCGTGGCGTTGTCCATGGCGGCGACGACCGCGGCGAATGCGCCGTCGCCCACGTGCAGGACACGCGCGAGCACATCGTCCACCGTCCCCCCGGCGAAGTCTGCCGCGTCGATCAGGAATGCTTCGACGTCGTCCTTCATGGCTTACCGCGGGGGCTTGAAAGCGGCAATGATCGACCGTGAGCGCTCGCTGTCGAGGAGCATCTCGATCGACGCGGTCTGGTTCGCCTCGGCTCGCAGCCGACGCATGTCCTCCTCGGCCTGGTTCGCGCGATTCACCGCGTCATCGATCCGCTTTTGGACATCCTCGTCGGGCAGGGGAAGCTGGAGTTTCCTCAGCTCGGCCCATCGCACTCGGGTTCGCCCGATTCCGGTCGCCAGCAAGAGCATCTCCGCACGCGCCTCGGGAGAGCGCACGAGCGCCCAGATGACGCTCGCTGAGAGGTCGGAACTCGGTCGGCACACCGTGTACTCGCTCGTGACCACGAGCCCGTCGAATTCTTCGGGCACGACGGCGACGGCTCCATGGATGGCGTTGATGTGGCTGAATACGAAGTCGCCCGTCTGAACGCGAGTCAGAGTCTGCCTCGTGATGTCAGCGGTCGACACCTCGTCGCCGGCCTCGCAGAAGCCGTCGTACCGGACCCTGAGATAGGTCACCAGCTCGTCGGTCTCTCCTGTGTCGATTACGCGATCCGCGACGTTCTCCGCGGTCACCGCAAGCTCGAGCAGATCTCCGAGAGGCTGAATGGTGAATCCGGCCGCCTCCCAGTCAGGGACCCGTGCCTCAGCCTCTGGCAGGCACGCCTTCACGTCGAAGCGGTCGGCGATGGCTTCGGCACTGACGGTCCAAGCGGCGGCTTCCGGTTCTCCCGCTTGGAACGACCGGTACAGCGCGTTAACGCGCTCGATCTCCTCGCGGGCTTTTTCTCGATTCTCGGCGTCCACCGGCAGGATCCGTGCCCGGGACGGATCGTCGATGCCCACCCAAGAGCAGTAGTACATGAAGACGGCAGGCTGTTCCTCGGTAGGCGAGGTCTTCTTCTCCAGCACGATGAGCGACGTCTTGACGCGGGCCTGGGACCGCTGGAATGCGTCACCAGGGAGTGAGACGACCGCTCGGACGATCCAGTGCTTGCGGATCCATTCGCGCACCTTCTTGTGCCGCGGAGCGCCAAGGATACTGTCGTCGACGACTGTCACCAGCCGCCCACGTGGTCCGAGGAGGTCGTAGTAGCGCTCGAGGAACATCACCATCGAACTCAAGGACTTGAGCGGACGTTTCGCGCCACCGCTCGTGTCGTACGAGAGAACGTACTTGTCGAGCAGCTTCGCGTCGCCCTCTTCGTTGCGTGTGTACTCCTTCGCGAATGGCGGATTTGTGAGAGCCACGTCCGCGAGGCCGATTGGCCCCGTTCCGCCCGACGTCATCTCAGCCTGCTTCAGACGCTCCAGAAACTCCGCCTTCTCCTGAACAATCTCGGGATCGTCGGTCGGGGTAGTCGATACGCTCTTGTCCAACGAGTCCAGCTGGTAGACGCTCGTCCCGCCGTCACCGTGCAGGTACATGTTGATTCGGGCAATGCGAGCCAAAGCCGGATCACGGGCGACGTCGACGCCGATCAGGGACTTCTCAGCCACCTGCATGCGGAGCTCCTCGCGACGCTTGTTTGACAGCGAGGTGTTGGCATCGATCTTTGCCCACATGTCGGCCAGGGCTTCGATCAAGAAGCCGCCGGTGCCCGAGCAGGCGTCGATAACCCGATCGACGTGCTGGTCATCAGCTCGCAACTGTGCCAGCCCCGTTGCGAGCTTGACGACGCTGCGAGGCGTGAAGTACTGACCAAGCGCCTTTCCGCGAAGGGTCGAGTTAAGGAACGTCTCGAACATGCGCCCGTTGAGGTCGGCGTCAATGCTGATGAGATCGACCTCTTCCAGCCGCTCGACGAGAGCGCGGAGCGTGTCTGGAGAGAGCAGCAGGCGCTCGCCCTTCGGGAAGATCCGCTTCTTGCGACCCTTCGTGATGTTGATCTCGAAGTCGCTCAGCAGCCGCTGGAAGAGAATCGTGTCGAGCGGGCTCGGGGTGTCCTCCTCGCGAGAATTGATCCACGCGCTTGAGAACTTCACCGACTCGGCAGGAACGACGGTCGATTGGTCGTCGAGCACCCGTGCGTTGGGATCGGCGTGTGCCTCGCGGTCCGAGTTGAGCTTGAGGAAGATGACCTTCACGAACTCCATGAAGGCTGCGTTGTAACTCAGGTTGTCGCGCTTGTAGATGAGGCGGTGTGCCCAGGCGAAGTCGGCGTTCAAGTCAGAGACCGACCGGCGGCGCAGGATGTGCTCGCCCTTGGCGACAGGTGCCGACTTGGGCGTTGCCTTGAACGCATCGGGGGCGAGCAGTGCGCGGATTGCCGCGTACGCCTGATTGCCCTCGACGAAGTCGCCAAACGACGCTTCGGCTACTGGGCTGGCGTCGTCCCACCGGTATACCCGAGTGGTGACGCCGTTCGTGAGCATGAAGAACTCGACAGGGTTGTCTGCCTGGCTGCTATTTAGCGCCAGGCAGTAGCTCTGCGACTGCCCGACCCAGTCGTCGAGATTCTCTTCTACGCTCTTTGCCTCACAGATCCACCGAACCTTTGTCCCGACGGTGATGGCGTAGTCAGGCCGCCACATCTCACTCTTGCGGCCCTTGGAGACCTTGAGTTCGGCGATCGTCGCCTTTGGCTTGATCTGGGAGTCTTTGTAGCCGAGGTCTTTCAGCAGTCGGGCGACGAAGAACTGCTCGACTGTCGCCTCGTTGCTGAGATCGGCCAGTGCGCCGAACTTGCTGTCTGTCATGGGGTCCTCACGGCGTTGACGCTACCATCAAACTGGGTCGATTGTTCGCAATGTCGACCGTGGAGTCGCGTGAGAACTTTCTCTACTGACTCAAGGCGCGCTCCGCGCGCTGGCCCGCCGCCGGCGGGCCAGGGACCCCCGCGCTCCGGGCATGCGGCCTGGCGGCCGGTCCCTCCGCGCACCCCCGTCCCGCCGGCTATGGGCCAAACGAGAAGAGCGCCCCAAGCCCGTAGGCAAGGGACGCCCTCGACCAGGCGCAGCAGCTCCATCAACGCGTATCAGCGAACAGCCTCACGACCTGGTCCTTCCCCAGTGTCGTCGCCATCTCCCTGGCCGTCTTGCCAGCGCCATTGACGATGTCCGGATCCGCGCCAGCCTCGACAAGGCAAGCCACCGTGTCAACCGACCCATCCGAGCTGAACACAGCACGCCACAACGCCGTATTACCGAAGCGATCTTGTGCGTTCACGGGCGCGCCAGCAGCCAGAAGGACCCGAACTGCCTCAGCCCACGACTGTTGGGCAGCGAAATGCAATGCGGTGAAACCCTGCCGATCAGCAGCAGCGACATCATCGCCAGCCGCCAGACGTGCCCGGATACCAGGAACATCACCATGCACCGCTCGATCGTGAAGTTCCTGACGGCCATCGCGATCCATGCTCACAAGCATGACCAGCCGGACGGCTCCGACGCAACAGACCCGTACGGATCCAGCTTCATCGGCGATCGTTGACACGTCGGCCGCCAGGCACGGCAACACGCTGATGACGAGGGGGAGGTGGGCGCTGTTACCAGTGGGGACACTCCCCGCGACGCTTCTATGATCGGTGATGTTGGGCAGCGTGGGGGCAAGCCCCCAGACCCCCGCCGAGGGGGCCAGGTGCCGGAACGGGTGACGCTCCGCCCCCGCGATACGGACCAACGTACGTGCCACAGATCGAGGCCCCCCAGAGGCCCCCGAAGGCCCCAAAACAGCCAACAACAACCGACGCTCAACCCGTTGAGATCCCGCATCGAAGAAGGGTGAATGTGGGCAGCCGGAGGGCAGGCCACGCACTGATAATGTGGGGGTCGGAGGTTCAAGTCCTCCTAAGCGCACAGCAGTTTCACCAGGTCAGAGGCTCCTTCGGGGGCCTCTTCCTCGTTTTCAGGGCTCGTCGGATGCCCGCGAAGTCCCCTCGAGTACGCCTACGCGGCGTACGCTCTCCCACCCTCCGCGCACACCCGTCGGAGGCTCGTTAACTAGACCGCGGCCCCGAGTCGGTACCCGAGACCACGGCACCAACGGCACACTTCGTGGTGTCGCTCTCCACGTAGGAGGAGTCACCCTGAATATTCCGTTGGTGCCGAACACGGTAACCAGTCACGCGCCACAGATGCACGCGCCTGCGTCCACTCCGCGATATCGGGACGATCCCGGCTCCAGGAGATCGGCCGATGATGAGGGGTTCTTGGTTCAGAGCCGGCTGGACGCGTCGTGGTCGTGGGTGGGGATTACGCGCATCAGGTGGCGAGCCAGGTGCAGGCGGTGGAGGGTGGCGAAGGCGGCGTCTCGGTCCTCATCGACGAGGTCTCCGGGGAAGGCCGGCTTCTGCCTGATCAGATCGACCTGGTCGTAGTGCCAGGCGGCGTCGCCGGCGATCAGGACCCAGCCCGACGGGGTTCGGGCGAGGACGCCGATGCTGCCCGGCGTATGGCCGGCGAGCTCGACCAGCAGGACGGAGCTGTCGCCGAACAGGTCGTGAGAGGCGGTGAAGGTCGCGACGGGCGGGCCGTCGAGGTCGTACGTCTCCACGGGCCGGCCGTCGGTCAGGGCCGGGCGCACGCCGCCGACAGGAGGCCGACCCGGGCCGAGGATCCAGTCGCGCTCGGTGGTCCGCAGGCGTACCGGCAGGCCGGGCAGGTCCAGGAGGCCGCAGACGTGGTCCCAGTGTGCGTGGGTCGGGAGGGCGAAGTCCGGCTTGAGCAGCGCCGTCTGCAGTGAGTCGACGGTGGCAATGGTGTCCGCCGGGGGCGTGACCAGGCGTCGCAGCATGGCCGGGAGCTCGCTCAGGGCTCGTTCGGGGGCGTCGCGGCAGTAGGACGGATCGACGACGAACGTAGCCTCGGGATGAGTGATCACGAAGCAGGTCATCGCGTTGCGTACGCGCCGGTGGAGGCCCGCGCCTTCGATGAGGCCGCCGGCGGGCAGGCTGCGCGGGACCTGAGGCATCGTGCTGACCGTCACCGTTCGGTCGCCCGCGGGCAAGCCGGCGTCGGTGATCGAGGAGAGAAGTCGTTCGTCCGGTCGGCGCGGACGCAGCATGCCGCGCCCGAATCCGGTCAGGGCGCCGATCAGCTCTCGAGCCGTCGGCGTGGCAGGGGAAGCAGCGGGGTCGCTCGTCACACGAAGAACCTAGCGACCATGGCACGGCCCGCCATCCGACCGCGGTAGGAACCGCATGCGAATATCACCATCATGACGAAGATCGACCTCCCGTTCGACCTCGACTCCATCCCGGGACGTACTCGCCGGTGGGTCAAGGGCGGGATGAAGCGCACCGACAGGTGGGGGCAGCGGCTGGGTGGTCGCGTCGGCCCGCTCATCCCCAACACGCTCGCCACCGGTGGCACCGACGACTGGACGCCGCAGGGGCTGGGCTACGGCCCGGACACCAACATGCTCGCCCAGAGCTACTACTCCCACCACAAGGGTTCGGCGCTGGTGTTGGTCGACCTGAAGAGCGGGAAGATCGCCGCCGAGGTGCTGCTCGTGGGTCACAACGGCAAGGCAGGTCCAGGCCACGCCGGTGGGGTCGCGATCGACGGCGACGACGTCTGGGTCTCCAAGGGTGCTGGCGGCGGCACCGGCCGGCTCTACCGCTACTCGCTCTCGGTCATCCGGAACGCGGAGAAGGGCGCCGAGGTCGAGCCGATCGAGGCGCCGGCGAAGGTGGCCGCCGGCTCCTACTGCCGGATCCGTGGAAACCACCTCTATGTCGGCGGCTTCGGAAACCAGACGCTGTTCGCCTACGAGAAGGGCGCGAACGGTGAGTGGGACTTCTCCGAGCCCATCCTCTCGACCACCACCCCGCCCAAGGTCCAGGGCGTCGTCGTGCGCCGCGACGAGTACGTCTTCTCCTCCTCATTCGGCAGGCACCGGCCGAGCACGATCTTCATCTGCGAGCGGAAGCCCGACGGCCGCGTCGGTGCGGTCCGCCGTAAGTTCAGGTTCCCCAACATGGCCGAGGCGATCGTCGAGGTCTCGGGCGAGCTCATCACCACCTACGAGTCCGGCGCCTCTCCCTACAGCCGGCCCGCGGCGCGCGGGTTCGGCATCCTGACCGGCCGGATGTGGGCGAGCACCCACATGACCTGCACCCCGATCGCCTCCCTGGGCCTCGCCCCCGACCCCGAGGCCGGTTGATTTCGTACGCTTCATGGCGGGCCGGTACGCTTTCCTGGTCTAACGGGCAGCGATGCCCACCACGACTTGCAGGAGAAGACATGAAGAAGATCGTCCTCGTACTGCTGGCCGCGGCTGGCATCATCCTCGCCAAGAAGAAGCTCGACCAGTCCAACCCCGAGAAGGGTCACTGGGCCGCGGCGACCGACAAGGTGAACTGACCGACGGACACCCGTCCGGGGCGTTGGCGCAATTGGTAGCGCACCTGCTTTGCAAGCAGGGGGTTAGGGGTTCGAGTCCCCTACGCTCCACCAGGTCAGAGACCGGTTTCCGGTTCTCGGCCAGGCCGACTCGGCCAACTGCAGCAGCAAAGTACAGCAATGCTGCTGCGGCGAGGGCGAGGGTGTTTCCTCACCGTGCGTGAGGTCGCTGAGCAGCTCGGCTTTGGCGAGACCAAGGTGCGCACGCTGATTGCGCAGGGCCGGATCCGATCTCTGGAGGATGGACGCTCGAGGCGGGTGCTGCCCCATCCGAACGTGAGCATGCAAGCCGGGCTGTACGCGTTTGGCACACCGGCCGATTCGCTAAGGTTCGCCGAGTGGCGACTCAGTTGCACACCTACATCGATGCATGGCGGCGCCACGACGTCGGCGCGGTGCTGACCACGCTGACCGATGACTGCGTAGTGATCGAGTCCTATGGACCGGTCTACCGGGGTCGCCGACGTGTGGAGCAATGGATGTACGCGTGGTTTGCCGCCGGCGGTCGCGTCGACGCCTGGGACATCACGACAATTGCCGCAGCCGGTGACTTCATGATGGCTGAGTGGAGCTTCGCATGCACCTGGCGAGGCCAAGCCGCCGGTTTCGAGGGATCCACGATTGCGAGGCTCCACGGCGATCACATCTCGTACCTCCGCGAATACGCCACCACAGCTCCGCTGTATGACTGGACCGGTACGTGGAGCAATCAGGAATAGCTCCCCTGGGCTACTTCTCACCCTCGCCGAGCGACTGCGTACGGGCGAGCTCGACCCCCTTGCAGTTGCAGCCGAACTGCGCACGCAGGGCACCCGGGCCAATCAGATCCGCACACGTACGACGATCAGCAGGTCCAGCAGATTGTTGAGACCATCATCGACAGCCTGGCCTCCGGGGGCGTGCGGCCTGGCGGCCGGTCCCCCTACGTGCCGCGCAAATGAAGAAGAGCGCCCAGTCCGAAGACCAAGCGCTCACTCTCCAGGGCCAGCAGCTAGAACCGCAATCCCTCGTGGAGAACCCTGATCCTCACTCACGAGCAACGCCAGTCCTTCGGCACGATCACGACGTCGGGGGGAGCCGTCGCACCGTACCCCTCTTCAGCCCTTCGCCGGCAGGCCCCACAACCGAGCCCGCCAACTAGACCGCGATCCCGAGTCGCTACCCGAGATCGCGGCACCAACGGCGCACTGCGTGGTGTCACTCACCATGTAGGAGAAGGCACCCCTTGGCACGCTCCGTTGGTGCACTTACGGTAACCGTCCACCCGCCAACCGATGCATGTGACCCTGACCACACCCCCGCGATAGCCAGTCGATCTCGGGCTAGGAACTCGGCCGATGACGAGGGCGGGGGCAGCCGGTCGACCATCCCCATGATTCGAACAGATTGTCGTTTGCAAGCAGGGGGTGAGGGGTTCGAGTCCCCTATGCTCCACCCACTCTGACCAGGCAGAACGCGATGCGACCCGGTCAGTCTCGCGCCGGGATCATCCGCTCGACGAGGGCGTGCAAGTGCTTGCGGAACCGGTCCAGGGTCGCGCTGTCGCCGGGAGGGACCCGGTTGCCGGCGGCATCGATGACGCCGGCCTGACCGAACGAGTGTGACGTCCACACGATCGTGAAGACCAGCATCTCGACGTCGACGTCGTCGCCGATCCGGGCGCGGGACAAGGCGGCTCGCACCGCGCTGACGACGTCGGCGATCAGCGGTCCGGCGAGGTCGCTCTCGAACTCGATGAGGTTCTTGCCCTCCGAGAGCCAGCGCCGCATCCACAGCGCCGGCACTTCGCGGTGGTCGAGGCAGAACGCGAGGTACGCGTCGACGAAATCGAGAAGCCCGGCCACCGTCTCTTCAGGAGCGGGCCCGGCGGACTCCAGGTGCTTCAGTGCGTCGAGCACGACCGCACGCTGTGCCTCGTGGGCGCGACGCATCACCTCGCGGTAGAGCTGTGGCTTGCTGCCGACGTGATAGGCGACAGTGGCGATGTTGAGCCCGACGGCGTCCGCGATCGCGCGCGTGCTGGTGGCGTCGTAGCCGCGCTCCGCGAAGAGGTTCGTCGCGGCGACCAGGATCCGCTCTCGACTGTGAACGTCGTCGGGCTTCTGGCTCATGGCCTGAGGATAACCGTCTCCATCAGTTGTTGGAGAAATCCTCGGGACAGTCTTGCCGCGCTCTCCATCATGCGATTGACTGACGCCGACTTGGACACTTCAGGAGGGCTCATGGACGTCACCGACGTGGCGGTGATCGGTGCCGGCGCAGCCGGCCTCACCGCGGCGAAGGCGCTGCTCGAGGAGGGATTGTCGGTCACCGTGCTCGAGCGTGGCGACCGGCCGGGCGGGCTGTGGGCGCGCGACAACGCGAGCGGCCTGTCGCCCGCCTACGACAGCCTCCATCTCAACACCAGCAAGGGCAGGACCGAGTTCGCCGACTTCCCGATGCCTGAGGGCTGGCCCGACTATCCCTCCGCGGACATGATCGCCGGCTATCTGAAGGACTACGCCGATGAGCACGGCGTGACCGGGCGAATCCGCTTCGGCGCGACCGTCACAGGCGTACGCCGCACCGGGGAGGGCTGGGAGGTGACGGCCGCCGGATCGACAGGCGTGACGACCGGCTCCTATGACGCGGTCGTGGTCGCCAACGGTCACAACTGGGACCCCCGTTGGCCCGAGCCGGAGTATCCCGGCGACTTCGCGGGCCGACAGATGCATGCCCACGACTATCGTTCGGCCAACGTCTTCGCAGGTCAGCGGGTCCTGGTGGTGGGAATGGGCAACTCGGCGATGGACATCGCCGTCGACGCCTCCCACGTCAGCTCAGGACCGGTCCTGCTCTCGGCACGCCACGGGAGCCACATCGTGCCGAAGTATCTCTTCGGACGTCCCGCGGACGCCACCGGCGCTGCCCTCGCACGGCTGCCCTGGCGGCTCCGGCAGCGTATCGCCGAGACGATGCTGCGGGTCGCGGTCGGCCGGCCTGAGGCGTACGGTCTGCCGGCGCCGGCGGGCGGACTGTTCCAGAACCATCCGACCATCAGCGACACGATCCTGCATCGGCTGACCCACGGTGAGGTGATCGCGCGACCGGGCATCGAGCGCTTCGACGGCAACACCGTCACCTTCACCGACAAGAGCACGAGGGAGGTCGACGTCATCGTCTGGGCCACGGGATACCGCGTGAGCCTGCCGTTCCTGAGCGAGGAATGGACGGGCAGCGACCCAGAGTCGATGCCGCTGTTCATGCGGGTCTTCCACCTCGAGGACCCGACGTTGGCGTTCACCGGTCTGATGCAGTCGACCGGGGCAGCGCTGCCGGTCGTCGAGGCTCAGGCCAAGCTCGTCGCGGCCTGCTTCAGCGGTCGCTACGGGCTTCCCGCGCCCGCCGCACAACGGGCCGCGACGACCAAGGCATACGCCGCGGCACTGGCGAGATGGGGAGCGAAACGGCCGATGATGCGCATCGACTTCGACCAGTACGTCGCCGCGGTGCCTCGGGAGCTCGCGGCAGGGATCGGCCGCGTCGGCCCGTCCCGCACCCGATCGATCAGCAGTGAGGAAGCCCGCGCATGAGCAAGCAGGACCAGCAGGACGTACGCGGCAAGCGGGTGCTGATCACCGGTGCCTCAGGCACCATCGGCCGAGCGCTCGGAGCCCGCCTCGTCGCCGCTGGAGCGCAGGTCGTCGGCCTCGACCTCCGGCCGGGCGGCGACGAGCTCTACCCCGTCATCGAGTGCGACGTCACCGACGACGCGAGCGTCTCCGAGGCCGTCGCGGACGCCGTCGCCCGGCTGGGCGGAGGGCTCGACATCCTCGTCAACAACGCGGGCATCGGCGGCCCGGCCCCGGCGGAGCTGGCCCCCAGCGAGGAGGTGCGCCGTCAGCTCGACATCAACCTGCTCGGCACCTGGCGGGTGACGGCGGCCTGTGTGGAGGCGCTCGTCGCGAACCGCGGCCGGGTGGTCATGGTCGCCTCGCGGATGGCGGTGCTCCAGCTGCCGTTGGCCGCTGCGTACGGTGCTTCCAAGCGGGCGATGGTCGCCTACGCGGACGCGCTGCGCCACGAGCTCGGCACCCACGTCGGCGTCACCTGCGTCTACCCGTCGGCGGTGCGCAGCCCGATCCACGACTCGACCGCGGCAGCTGGGCTCTCTCTGGAGGGGATGAGCACCTACGAGCCTCTCGGGGGTGTCGTGGACGCAATCGTTCGCGCTGCCCTCTCGCCTCGTGTTCTTCGCGACGTCACCACGACTCGCAAGGGTGCGGTCGAGTTCTTCATCGCGCGCCATCTGCCGGCGCTGTCGGACCGCATCGTGCAGCGGACCCTGGCCGCGCGGGCCCGCGCAGGTTCCTTCGACACCGCCGAGATCGCCGCCGGCCTCGTGCGCAGACATCGGGGGCTGGCGTGACGACGGTGCCGACCGTCCGGAGCGCGTCTGCCGGAACCTTGTCGGCGTACGGAGCCGGCTCCATCGGGATGGGCGTGTGGGTCACCGTCCCGGGCCTGCTGCTGCTCTACTTCCTCACCGACGTCCTCGGCGTCGCGCCGTTCCTGGCGGGCCTGACGATCCTGGCGCCGAAGGTGGTCGACGTGATCGTCCACCCGCTGCTCGGGTCCCGCTCGGACCGGGAAGCCGTACGCCTCGGGCACCGCCGCTCGATGATGACCCGCGGGGCCATGCTCGGTGTGGCGATGGCCGCGCTCTTCGCCGTCCCGGGTGGCCTCGACGGCTGGTCGGCCGCGGTCTGGGTCTGCTGCTGGCTGGTCGTCGGCAACCTGCTCTTCGCGAGCTTCCAGGTGCCCTATCTGACGACGGCCTCCGACCTCGACATCGGCTATCACGAACGCACCCGGGTCTTCGTCTATCGGATGGCTTTTCTGACGGTCGGACTGCTCAGTGCGGGCGTGATCGCTCCGGCGTTGACCGCTTCCGGAGCCCGCTCGTCCTACGCCCGGATGGCAGTCATCCTCGGTGTCGTCATCGTGGTCACGGCGTTCGTCGCCATCAGAGGCGTGCGACGGCTCACCGACGAGTGCGGCGTACGACCGCCGGAGGTGGGGGCGGCCCATTCGGCCCTCGACGATCTCCGCGTCGCCTGGCGCGACCGGAACTTCCGCTTTCTCGCGCTCTCCTACCTGCTGACAGGCACGACGACGCATCTGTTCCTGGCCGCGTTGCCGTTCGTGACCGACCACATCTTCGACGACAAGAAGCTGACCGCGTTGCTGATGGGGCTCTTCCTCGGCCCCGCTCTGGTCGCCGGACCCGGGTGGCGAGCGCTGTCGCGGCGGATCGGCAAGCAGCGCGGGCTGCTGCTGTGTCAGTCGATCTTCGCGGTCGGTTCGCTGGTGCTCCTGGTCGGTGCGGCGGTCGGGATCGCGGTCACCGCCGCAGCGGTCGTCGCACTTGGTGTGGCCTTCGCCGGCCTGCAGCTGTTCGCCTTCGCGATGGTTCCCGACGCGGTCGATGCCGCCAGGTCCGCCGGCGTCTCCCGCGCGGGTGCCTACACCGGGGCGTGGACGGCGACCGAGGCGCTGGGAACAGCCCTCGGGCCCTACCTGTATGCAGGGGTGCTCGGTCTCGGCGGATTCGTGTCCACCACCGCTGGCGAGGAGGTCATCCAGTCGCAATCGGCACTGGTTGCCGTGATCGTCGGGTTCACGATCGTGCCCGCCGTCCTCATGAGCGGAGCGATCCTCCTGCAGCGCCGCTACGAGCTGGACTCACCCGCGTCCTGAAGGAGCGCGGCGTACGTCGGTCGCAGTTCGTCGGTGCGGTCCTTGACGTGCTGGACGACGCGGGCGGAGGCCTCCTCGGTCATGGGAGACGGGCCCTTGTCGAGGAGGTCGGCGAGCTCATCCAGGCAGACGTGCCAGCCGACGGCGGTGTCCGTGTTGCCGGTGGGGCCGGCGAGCCAGGTCGTGAAGGTGAGGCGGGTGCCGTCGTCGGTGGGTTCGAGGTCGAAGCGGAGCAGGTCGGTCAGGTCCTCGCGACCGTCCATCCCCCAGGTGAACTCGAAGGTCCGAGGCGGGTCCCAGACCCGCAGCTCGCCTTCCGAGACGTAGCTGTCCGGGTCGACACCCATCTCCTCGATCGCCTCGGTGGTGCTCGCCAGCTCCAGGCCCTCGGGCCAGAACGGGAGGCTCAGGCGGGCTCCGGCGGCACGCTCGCCGACGATGTCGGTCGGGAACCAGTGCCGCAGGCCGTCCGTCTCGGTCAGGGCCCGCCACACCTTCTCAGGTGAGTGGCGGAGCACGCGTACGTAGCGAAGACCCCTCCGCTCGCCGTCGAGGAGCACCTCGCCCATGGGTCCGGTCGTCGTGGTCATCTTTCAGTCCTCCTTGTGGTCAGGGTCGTCGAGCTGATCCAGGTGGCGCTCGAGCGCATCGAGACGATCGGCCCACATCCGGCGGTACGGCGCCAGCCACTCCTCCAGCTCCCGGAGCCGATCGGGACGCAGCCGGTAGTGACGGCGCGGTCCGTCGATGCGTACGTGAACCAGATCCGCCTCGCCCAGCGTCCGCAGGTGCTTGGACACGTTCGGCTGGGCGAGCCCGAGGGTCTCCACGAGCTCACCCACCCCCATCTCGCGCTGACAGAGCAGGTCGAGGATCTGCCGGCGGGTCGGGTCGGCGATCACGCTGAAGACGTCTCGGGTGGGCATGCGTTAAATATGCCTCACAAGGAATATTCCTGTCAAGGTATGTTAGAACAGCAGATCGTTGACCACCAGGCCGACTGTCGCAACGGCGGCCAAGGCCGCGAGCACCCACAGAACGGTCGACCCGTGTCCGGACAGCAGCGCTCGCGGGCGCGCCTGGGCGAGGGACTCGGGAGGTGAGATCCGGCGTTCCTGCTCGTCGCCCATCCAGTCGATATCGTCCCGCTCGTCTCCGTCGGGAGCGCCGCCTGGGTAGGCGGAGCCGGGCGTCACGGCCGGCCGCGAATCGGGACGGAGCCAGGGCTCCTGGAGGCGTCGAGCGGCCGCGGGTGTCTTCCGTTCTGTCAGGGCAAGCAGCTGCGCGGTGTCGGCGGCGAGCGCCGCGTCCAGGTGAACGCGCGCCGGATGTCCCTCGGGGAGGTCCTTGAGGAGCTGGATGTATCGCTCGATCCGGCTGAGGAGACGGGCTCGGCGACTGCCGTTCTTGAATATCCAGGCGAGGCACGCGAGTGCCACCGCGAAGAGTCCCGAGATGACCGCTGCGCCCATGGGTCGGAGCGTAGTGGCCGGGAGGGTATCCCGCTATCCGACTGCGATCGCGATCAGCGCGACCGCGGGCAGGACGGCGGAGCCGATGGTGCCTCGGATGCTGCCGCCGCGTGGGAGCCAGTATCCGAGGGCGTCGGCGATCCCCATGAACAACGAGGCGAGCAACATGTAGATGGAGGTGACGGCCACGACGGTGACACCGGTGGACTCGTCGCCGAAGTTCACCATCCAGAGACCGACGAGCGTGCCGACGCCGGCGAGGGCGTTGCGGGCGCCGATGCAGAACGACCACAGGTGGACGTTGCGGATGCCGTTCGGCTCGATCCCGAGGAGCCGCTGGACCTCGGGGCGGTGGATGAAGAAGGCCTCGAGGGGGAAGACGGCGATGAGGATCAGGGCGGAGATTCCGGCACTGAGCTGCGCGACTGCGTTCATGGGACCTGCTCGGGACGGGCCTCGGCGGACGAGGCTGTGGAGAATCGTGGCAGCAACACGCGTCCGGCGGAGCCCCGTGAACAGACGGCTGTGTCTGGACACCGGAGAGCGATATAGTCAGTCTCACTGACTATATTGACCAGGGTGCCGCACAGTGTCAAGGGGTTCGATGGACGTCGCAACGCTCATGCTCATCGCCTACCGGGCGATGGATGAACGGGTCATCTCCGCGATGCGGGACTCCGGCTACGACATCACCGTCGCGCAGGCCCGGCTCGCCCAGCGGATCGCCGAGGACGGCTCGCGCCTGGTCGACCTGGCCGAGCAGGCCCAGGTCACCAAGCAGACCGCGAGCGTGCTGGTCGCGGCGCTGGAGAGCAAGGGGCTCGTGGAGCGGGTCCCGGACCCGGTAGACGGCCGGGCGCGCCTGATCCGGTTCACGGCCGCCGGGCAGGATGCCGCTGACCGCGCTCGCGAGGTGGTGATGAGCGTCGAGCAGGAGTGGAACGACCACCTCGGCCCCCGCCTGGCGTCAGCCCTGCGAGAGGCGCTCACCTCGCTGCGCG
>NZ_JBEXRR010000057.1:0-31525 GCF_040613175.1 Nocardioides sp. NPDC006303 | reverse complement strand
GAGATGGCAATGGATTGCCATCTCGGCCGACGGGAGCGACGTCTCGGCAGGATGGGTCAGACGCGGTCGAGCCAGTCGGTGAAGCCGGAGGGGTCGTGCCGGCCGAGGACACCGTGCTCGAACAGGCCCCAGCCGACAGCGCCAGCGGCATCCGCGACCCCAGGACCGCGCGCGACCGCGTGGCCGACGTGGTCGATCACGCCGAACGGCACCCGGCCGACGACGTCGGGCGCTTTCATGTCGTAGGTCAGCCGCTCGGTGAACCCGGCGCCCTTCCAGATTCCGTGGGACCAGTCGGAGTCGCCGCCGTAGCCACCACCGACATGGATCGGCACGCCCAGCAGCGAGGAGACCTCGAGCACCAGCGGCTCCCCGGCCGGGGTCGTGCACGTGATCGTCGCACCCTCCGGGAGGCGCGTTCCATCCTGGTAACGGATCCGGACGTGCGGCCAGCCGAGCTGCTCGACCCGCCCGTCGGCGAAGGTACGGGTGCAGTCGTTGAGGGTGCGATGACCGTCCGGGGTCTCCTGGATGATCAGGACGACGGCGAACTCGTCGAACCGCAGCGGCACATAGAGCCACCACATCCCGTCGAACCCGGGGTCGGCAGGCTTACCTGGCGGCAACCCCTCGCCGGAGGGGCGGATGCCCCAGGACCGGTCCCGGGTGCCGACCCAGCGGTCGGGGTCGACGACGATCGTCTCGCCGTCGACCTCGATCACCCCCTCCCAGGTCCCGACCTGCGCGAACCGCTGCGCATCGAGCACTGTCGCCGCACCCTGACGCATCACGTGCGGCTGCTCCTGGACCACCTCGAACGAGCCCTCCCATCGCAGGTCCAGGGCGATCCCGTGAGTCTCCTCCATCACCAGCCGGAGCTTCCGCAGCGGCTCCGAGACCTCGATCCGGTACGCCCCGACCCGCTGCTCCAGCCGGTCGCCGCCCCGCGGGTCGGCGCCGTCGCCCAGGTGAACGGCGGTCTGCTCGTCGCCACGGCGGAGCAGGACGTACGCGTCCTTGGTGCCGAGGTTGGGATAGAACCCCATCCCGGAGATGAGGAAGAGGTCGCCCGTACGGTCGTGGGCATTGAGGTAGCAGCGGTCGTAGAAGTTGCGGTCGCTGCTCCCCGCCCAGGCCACCGGGCGCGGGAGCTGGTGGATCGGGTACTCGTCGAGCGGCCCGACACCGACGTACTCCCCGTGCCCGCCCAGAACGCTCATGCGCCGACCTCGTCCAGCATCGCCGCGAACATCGCCCGGTGGTAGAGCACCGACTCCGGGTCCTCGGGCGCCTCGATCTCACCGAAGTGGATCTGCCGCGCCGCGATCCGCAGGTAGATGATCCCCCACATGACGGCCGCATGGATTTCGTGCCAGGTCAGGTCGCCGAGCTCGCCACCGGTTGCCGCGGCATACGCCTCTCGCACCTCGGACGCAGTGAGGAAGTCCGGCATCCCGGGCAGCTCCAGCATCGCGGCCAGGTCCTCGAAGATGCGGTGGGCGAAGATCATCCAGGTCACGTCCATCTCGCGGGGCCCGAGACTGACCATCTCCCAGTCGAGGACCGCCACCGGCGCGAAGTCGCGGTAGATGATGTTGCCGATCCGCGCGTCGCCCCAGCACAGGACGGGCTCGCCAGCGTCCTCGGGGAGGTGGGTCTCGAGCCAGGCCAGACCTCGCTCGACCAGCGGCGAGCGGCCGCCCCATTCCTCGGCGGTGGAGGCGAAGGCGTACCAGGCCCGGGTCTTGGCCAGGTTGCGGGCGACCAGCGTCTCGCCGGGATGACCGGCCGCGGCCGGATCGAGGAAGGCGAACCGCGAGGCGGCGTTGGGGATCGAGTGGAGCCCGGCGAGCACCTCGACCGAACGCCTCTGAAGCGCCGCCCGGTCCGCGGGCGAGGCGTCGAAGAGCCAGCTGTCGCCGAAGTTGTAGGGCATCACGTCGGGCGGGACGACTCCCTCGACCCGTTCCATCAGGAAGAACGGTGTGCCCAGGACCGAGCCGCTCATCTCGGCAAGGCCGACCTCCGGCACCGGCACAGGAGACAGCGAGCCGGCCAGGCGCATCGCGTCGTACTGCGCCTGCAGGTCATAGGTCGCGAAGACCGGGATGTCCTCGGGGCGGGGCGCCACCCGCAGGACGTACGCCTTCGTCTGCCTCTCCCCGTCGACGGTCGAGGTGACATCGAGCAGGACGGTCTCGCTGGAGAGCCCGTTGGCGTCGATGCCTCCGATGAGGGCGACCTCGGGGTCGGCACCGGGCGGTAGCGCCGTAGCCAGCCACTGCTCCAGCCTCGCGCCGATCGCCGCAGGGTCGCGGCCCGATCGCTGGAAGGTCATCTCGGGCGGTGGGGGCGCCTGGGTCACGTGCTCCTCCTGGTGGCGTGTGAGTCAGGTCACACACCACCAGGTTGGTGGAACACGTTCTAGTTTGTCAACCGATCAGAACTGGATCTTCGCCGGTGTCTCGGTCGGCGCGGCCTTGGTGACGAACGCCTTCCGCTTCGCGGCGAACCCGAAGCGGTCGTCGAAGATGTCGCGGGCCATCTCGGCCAGCTCGATGCTCTGGTAGTAGGACATCGGCATCGCGCAGGCACGGCGTGCCTCGCGGGCCGCCAGGGCCGGGACGTACGCCTCGGGCTCGGCAACGCTCTGCGCAAGGTTGCGCAGCCAGCCGTCGAACTCCGCCGCGTCGCGCGGACCCAGATCGCTGACCATGCCGATCCGCGCCGCCTCCGCCGCCGAGATCGGCAGCTTCGCGCCGAGCAGCTCGTCGGCCTTCTCGGCGCCGACCCGGCTCGGCAGGCCCCAGGTGTGCAGCTCAGACCCGAAGATGCCCATGTCGTAGTAGGGGTTCAGCACGACACCGGCACGCGCGACCGTGATGTCGGCACAGAGGCCGGCCATCACGCCGCCCGCGCCGGCGTTGGCGGTGAACGCCGCGATGGTCAGCTGCTCGGCCTCGGCGATCGCCAGGCAGAGCTCGTCGATGGCGCGGATGTTGTCCCAGGCCTCGGCCGCCGGGTCCTGCGCCGCCTCGATCACGCCGAGGTGGATGCCGTTGGAGAAGGCGTGCTCGGTGCCGCGTACGACCAGGACCCTGGTGTCCTCGATGAGCGCCTTGCGGACGGCATCGGTCATCCGCCGGCACTGCTGGGTGTGCATCGCGCCGCTGTAGGAGCGGAGGGTGAGGTAGCCGACGTCGCCGTCGCGCTCGTAGGTCGTCTCGGCCAGCGTGTCCGGCATCCGCCGGTAGGGCGCGTGCCCGGTGTCGAGCACCCAGGCCGCCGGAAGCTTGGGGCCGCGCTTCTTCTCGAGCGTCGCGGCGTAGCCGACCCACAGGGTGCCCTCGCCGGTCGCGATCGCAACCGCGTCGGTGTCGACCCCGACGATGGCGCCCGGCTCCACGTCGCCGTGGTCCTCCGGGGTCGTGGCGGCGTCGAAGAGGCAGTACGCCTTCCCGTCGACGGTCGCCGGCGCACCCGGGGCACCGTCGGCCGCCGCGATCCGCCGGGCGATCTCGGTGGCCGGCGCGGACCAGTCGATCTCGAAGGCCGTACGGCGCAGCAGCGGCAGCTCGCCGGTGCCCTCGACCTCGGCAGCCCACTCCTCGGCAGGCTTCGGCGCCTCCCCCGCGGCGACCATCCGGAGGACCTCCGCGACGCAGTCCATCGCGGCATCGGCGACCGGGCCGTTGTAGAGCGCGCTCTTCGCGATCGGAATCTCGGGCATCGCGAAGGTCTCGGTCGCCCAGACCGGGCCGGCGTCCATCTCCTCGACGGCGGACAGCGCGGTCACGCCCCAGCGCTCCCGCCCGTCGAGGGTGGCGTGGTCGAGCGAGGACGGGCCCCGGTCACCGACCGGGCCCGGGTGGATCACCACTGTTCGATAACGACCCCAGACCGCCTCCGGCACCCGGTGCTTGAGGAACGGGCACAGGATCAGGTCGGGGTCGATCGCTTCGACGGCCTCCACCAGGGAGGAGTCGTCGTGGACCGGCGCCAGGAGGACACCGACGTCGTGGCCGCCCTCTTTGAGATCGCACCAGACGCGTTGGGTAAGACCGTTGAACGCGGAGACGAGCAGAAGAATGCGCATGTGGGGGAAGTGTCCTTCTCGTAGGTAGCCCGAACAGACCTCATATCCCCCGAGGGGTATTTATCCCCCGAGGGGTGTCACTGTATCGAGCGCACCCAGCCGACTGCACGTCGGTGTCCAGAAGAGGGACCGAATACCCGGTAAGCTCCGGGCCGCTCGCCCCGGTCTCATGCCGGGCACCGCGCGAGCGCCTTGTCGCTGCCTGCAAAGATGGCTCTGTCAGGAGGGGACAATGACAACAGTCGACGACAACCCGATCAACGGGTTGATCGATCTCGTCGAGACGAGTGGCAGCGACATGACCCGTGAGATGTCGCGCGAGCTGGCCAAGTTCCGGATGCGCTACAAGTTCGCGATCGACGAGGTCTCGACCAAGATCGCGATCCTGCGCGAGGAGTTCGAGCACGCTCACGACCACAGCCCCATCGAGCACGTACGCACCCGGCTCAAGACGCCCGACAGCCTCCTCGCCAAGGCCCGCAAGATCGGCTGCCCGCTCACCCTCGAGGCGCTCGAGCAGCAGATCCGCGACATCGCCGGGATCAGGGTCGTGTGCCCGTTCGTCTCCGACGTCTACTGGATCATGGAGATGCTGGGCAGCCAGTCCGACGTCGACGTGGTCGAGGTCGAGGACTACATCGCCGATCCGAAGGCCAACGGCTACCGCAGCCTCCACCTGATCATCAAGGTGCCGGTCTACCTCTCCGACCGGGCCGTGGACGTGCCGGTCGAGCTGCAGATCCGCACGATCGCGATGGACTTCTGGGCCAGCGTCGAGCACTCGATCTACTACAAGTACGACGGCACCGTCCCCACGACCCTGCGCGACGAGCTCGGCGCCGCCGCCCGCACCGCGGCCGACCTCGACGCCACCATGGCCCGGCTACGCAGCGAGGTCCACGGCCCGGTTCGATGAACCGGGCCGTGGACCCCGACAGGATCAGCGGCCGTTGACGAACCGCTGATACTGGGCTCGCGCCTCGTCCGGCGTGATCGCCCGGTCGAGGAACATCAGCGAGTCCATCCGGCAGTTGCAGGGGTTCCGCTCGACGGTGTCCTGCGGGAAGGATCCGCCGACCTTGTAGCCGCGCGGCAACGTGTCGGAGGTGCCGGTGCCGTCGACCTGCCACGGGTCACCGGCGGTGGTGTAGAACCCCTCGACGGCCTTGCCGTTGCGGTAGAGCGCCATCTTGCCCGTGGTGTAGTCGAACGTCGCCGTCAGGTGCACCCACTGACCTCGTGGCAGCAGGGTCTGCCAGTCCGCCGAGGCGGCGAAGGTCTGCGAGGCCCCCTCGTCGAGCCGGCGTCCCAGCGCGACCAGGCGCAGGGTGCCGTCGACGTTGATGAGCTCCAGCAGGGCACGTACGCCATGGCCGTCGGAGTTCCCCGAGAGCACCCCGGCGAGCCCGATCGCGTTGAACCGGTCTGTCGGATCGGCGGTCACCGAGTTGAGCGCCGGCCCGTCCATGTCGACCTTGAACCAGCCGGCCACGGTGATCTGCTCGGCTCCCGCGAACGGCGCCAGCGACGCGACGCCGTTCTGGTTCCACACCCCCGCCTTCCAGTCGTCGTTGCCGTTGACCTCCGGGTTCAGCTGCTGGGTCTGCAGCGCGTTGTTGCTGGTCCGGTAGGCCGAGTCGCGCACCTGCATGGCGTTGCCGCCGTTGACCTGGTTCAGCAGCGTCCGCGAGAAGCCCTGGTCCTCCTCGCGCGACCCCGGGGCGAAAGGGTGCTCGAAGTCGTAGTAGCTGACCAGGTCCTCGCGCAGCGACGGCACGACCTCGCTCGGCCAGGGCCGATGCACCGTGTTCACGACCTTCCAGATCTTCCCGTTGGCCTTGGCCAGCAGGTAGAGGTTGCGGCGGGAGTCGGTGCCGAAGCGCAGGTCGACGCGCGGGTCGTCGACGAAGTCCTGCATGGAGAGCCGCTTGCCCGAGGTGTCGAAGAGCTGCATCTGGTGCAGGGTCGCCTCGCTGCTGCTCCCCCGGCGCATCTGCTTGGCATCGGTCCAGTAGACCTCGCCGTTGACCAGGTCGCCGAAGACGTACTTGCCCTTCAGGTCGTCGAACCGCCCGCGATAGACGACACCGCCGCTGACGGCGTGGCCGCTGTCGGAGGTGCAGGAGTAGTTGGCCGGCGGGTCGTGGTCGAAGGAAGCCACCGGAAGGGTGAAGCCGGACATGTCGTAGTCGTCCGGGACGGTGTAGAGGGCACACTCGTCGGTGTTGTCGTAGAGCAGCCGGCCCTCGATCTCGCTCCAGCCGAGGTTGTCCCCGGCGCGTACGTCGTAGACGCCCTCGATCGCGTGCTGGCCGATGTGGCCGAGCAGGAGGGTGCCCTTCTCGACGTCCCAGGAGAACCTGTGCGGGTCGCGCATGCCGTACGCCCAGATCTCGCCGATCGCGCCCTCCCGGTCGACGAACGGGTTGCTGTCCGGGACCCCGTACGCGCCGTTGCGCCCGTCGCGAGCGAGCGGGTCGATCCGCAGGATCTTGCCGAACGGGTTGCCGAGGTTCTGCGGGTCGTCGCTCCGGACGCCGTTGCCGCCGTCGCCCGAGGCGATGTAGAGCAGCCCGTAGTCCTCGTCACCGGGGACGGCGGTGGTGTTGAAGTCGATCTGCTGGATGGCGTGGATCTGACCGGCGAAGTCGATCCGCATCACCTCACGGCTGGTGCCCTCGAAGGTGTCGGCCGCAGGGTCGGTGGCATCCCACTCGGTGACGACGCTGACCGTGCGCCCGGAGCCGGGGTTGGTCTGCGACGGGAAGGTTGGCGTCTTGGCGAAGCCGCCGAAGCGCTCGGTGTGGGTGGTGTAGAAGAGCCCGTTCGTCTCGAACTCGGGGTGGAACGTGATGAACCCGGCCCCGCTGCCCAGCCCGGCACCGGACCAGAAGTCGACGAAGTGGTCCCGGAGGTTGAGGTACTCGTGCTGCTGTCCGCCCTCGAGCAGATACATCGGCCCGTTGAGGTCGGGGACGTACATCCGGCCCGAGCCGTCGGGGACCTCGCCGATGAAGTTGATGCGGTTCTGACGGACCAGGCGCTGGTCGGTCGGAGCGGGGTAGGGCTCGGTCTTGGGAAGCTGTGCGACCTCCTGGAGCACGAGGCCGAGGCTGCTGCGTACGGGCTGTTCGGGGATGGGGTCAGGGACGGGCTCGCTGCCGGGGATGGCGGCGTTGGCAGAGAGTGTGGGGGTGAGTAGCGCGGCGAGCATGGCGCCCACCGCGAGACCGCCCCATAGACGTGAGGTTCCCATGGGTGTGTTCTCTCCTTACCGAGGTTCAGCGATGACGGAGGCCAGCGACAGTGACGTCACGGATGCGGCCGAAGTTGTCGAAGGAACCGAAGCCGAACCGGCCTCCGGTGAAGGTGGTGTCGGTGGCGGTCATCCGGGGCTCGTCGGCACCGTCGAGATAGACCGCGATCGCGCCCGTGCGGGCGTTGTAGTCGAGATGTACGTCGTGCCACTCGGCGTCGGTGATCGACGGCGCGGCGCCGACGGTGCCGTTCCACTGGTGGTCGATGCGCAGCCGGTCGGCGTCGTTGACCACGAAGATGCCGTTGTGGGGGTAGATGGTGTTGTCGGTCGAGAGGTGGGCGTAGTAGAAGCGCGTCGGGGACTGGTAGTTCCAGACCAGGATCACGTCGCGGTTGGTGACCTCGACGGCCTCGTCGATGCGGACCTCGGCACGGTAGGTCAGCGAGCCGAGCTGGGGACCCTTGGTCACCACGGCGTACTCGAAGGGGCGCCGCGGGCCGGGCTGTGCCGTCCCGGGCTCGGTCAGGATGACCTGGCCGCCCTCGAAGGCCCATTTGTCCTCCGTGACCGGATCCCAGTCAGCGAGGCTCGCCCTGGGCTTGACCACGGCCAGGCCGGGTCCATCGGTCGTATGGGCCTGTGCTCCGGCGAGCGGAGCGGCCAGGGCCACTGCGAGGGCGACCACACCGGCGCGTACGCCTCGCCCCACAATTCGGTTCAGCGTCAATCTCCTGTTCCAACTCATGGTTGCTTTCCCTTCCCCTAATCGGGACCGTCGGTGGTCCCTGCTGAGGTTGTTGCGGCTCCCCCGAGATAGAGCTCGGCCATGCGCGGATCGGCGAGCAGGTCGGCAGCGGCCCCTGCGATGTGCACCTTCCCCAGATCGAGTACGCACCCCAGGTCCGCCGACTCCAGGGCCCGCCGGGCGTTCTGCTCGACGAGCAGGACCGCCAGACCGGCGTCCCGCATGCGTACGACCTGCTCGAACACGGTCGCCGTCGTCTTCGGGTCCAGGCCCATGCTGGGCTCGTCGAGCAGCACCACCTTCGGGCTCACCATCAGCGAGCGGGCGAACTCGACCTGCTTCTGCTGGCCGCCCGAGAGCGCGCCGGCGAGGGCGTTCCATCGCTCGGCGACGACCGGGAAGAGCGTCTTCACGAAGTCGGTCCGCTCCTGGATCGCAGCCGCGTCGCGCACCGTGTAGGCACCCAGGCCGACGTTCTCGGCCACGGTCATCTCCTTGAAGACGGAGTGGCCCTGGAGGACGTGGGCCATGCCCGCGCGGAGCATCTGCTGCGGCCCGTTGCGGGTGACGTCGACGCCGTCGACGGTGATGGTCCCCGAGCGTGGCGTCAGCATGCCGCTGGCGACCTTGAGCACGGTGGACTTGCCGGCTCCGTTCGGGCCGACGAGACAGACGATCTGACCTGCGGGAACGATGACGGTGAGGCCTCGCAGCACCAGCGCCGCACGACCGTAGCCGGCCTCGATGTCGCTCAGCTCGAGAAGAGGTTCAGACACCAAGGTAGGCCTCCAGGACTCGTGGGTCGTTCTGCACGTCCGCCGGCGCACCGGAGGCGATCGGGCGGCCGCGGTCGAAGACCACGACATGGTCGGAGAGGCTCATCACCAGCTCCATGTTGTGCTCGACGATGACGAAGGTGCGGCCCTCGGCGTTGAGCTCGCGCACGAGCGTGGCGATCCGGCCGATCAGGGCCGGGTTCACGCCGCCGGCGGGCTCGTCGAGCATGATCGTGTCGGGCTCTGCCATCAGCACCCCGGCGAGCTCGAGCAGCTTCTGCTGCCCGTAGGAGATGTCGCGGGCCTCGCTGCGCTCGAGGTGCTCGATGCCGACCCGGGCCAGCAGCTCCCGCGCCCGGGCGATGTCGTCGGGGTTGTGCGCTCCGCGCAGCCGGTGGACCAGCCCCGTGGACCGCACCCCGGCCAGCACGTTGTCGAGCACCGTCATCCGCGGGAAGATCCGGCACAGCTGGAAGCTGCGCCCGAGCCCGGCCCTGGCAATGCGATGTGGCGCGTGGCCGGTGACATTGCTGGCTTGGTAGGTCACGGTCCCCGAGTCGGGCCGGATCATCCCGGTCACGCAGTTGAAGAACGTGGTCTTGCCCGACCCGTTAGGGCCGATCAGGGCGTTGATCTTGCCCTCCTGGAAGCTGACCGTGGCGTCGTCCACAGCGCGTACGCCGCCGAACGCCTTGGTCAGGTTCTGGGTCGTCAGGAACTGCTCGTTCGCTGCGCTCATGACTTCGTCTCCTCGAGCGCCTTGCGCTCCTCGGCCAGCTGGGCGGCATCGACCTCGCGGATCGAGGTGTCGCCGGGTCGGAACCGGTCGAACTGCGCGGTCAGCCAGGGGATGACCCCGTCGGGCATGAAGAGCACGACCAGGGCGAGCAGCAGACCGAGCGCGACCAGGTGCAGCTGGGTGTCGCCGTACTGGTTCTTGAAGAACTCGACCGCATAGCCCACGATCACCGCGCCGACGACCGGACCGAGCAGGCTGCGTACGCCGCCGAGCAGCGACATCAGCACCAGATAGGAGCCGGTCAGGATCGAGAACTGGAAGATCGGGTCGAGCGAGCCGAACCAGAGGGCGTACATCCCACCCGCCATCGCCGTCATGAACGCCGAGACGACGAAGACGACCAGCTTGTAGGCGAACGTGGGCACGCCCAGCGCCTGGGCCTTGTCCTCGTCCTCCCGGATCGCCTTGAGCCCGGTGCCGAGCCGCGACCGGTCGATCACCCACCACAGCACCAGGGCGACCAGCGTCAGCGCCACGAACAGATAGAAGAACCGCTCGTGCTGCTCGGGCCGGAGTACGTCGGTGCCGAACGGCCGCGGCACCCGCAGCCCGTTGGACCCGCCGGTCACGTCGGACCAGCTCTGCGCGACCAGCAGCAGGATGAGCACCAGTGCGATCGAGACGATCACGAACGAGGCGCCCCGGACCCGCAGCGACGCGATCCCGATCGGCACCGCCGCCAGGCCCACGAGCACGGCCGCGAGGACCATCGAGACCCACGGGTTCACCCCGGCCTCGGTGATCAGCAGCGCGGTGCCGTAGCCACCCAGCCCGGCGTAGGCGGCATGTCCCAGCGAGATGTAGCCGGTCAGCCCGCCGACGAAGTTCCACGCCACCGCGAGCGCGGCGTAGCTGGCGATCACCACGCCCACCGACAGGATGAACGGGTCCGGCGCGAGCGCCGGGAAGGCGAGCACGAGGCCCAGCGCGACGGCTGCCGCGACGAGCTTCGTCACCAGGACGGAGCGACCCGGATGCGTACGGCTTTCTCTGTGCTTAGAAGCGCTGAGCAAGGCGACCTCCGAAGAATCCCTGGGGGCGGAACATGAGGGTGGCGAAGAGGGCGAGGTAGAAGACCGTCTGCGCCCAGGTGGTGCCCATCGGGATCTGCAGCAGGCTCTGGGTCACCCCGAGGACCATCGCCGCGACCGCGGCGCCGGGGATGCTGCCGAGGCCACCGATCACGATGATCGCCATCAGCGGTCCGATCCAGTGCCAGTGCAGCGAGGGATAGATGGTGGCGTCGAGCGCGAGTGCGGTGCCACCGACCGCCGCGGTCGCCAGGCCGAGCCCGAAGCCGAAGCCGGCGATCCGGTCGGTGTCGATGCCGAGCAGCTGGGCGGCCTCACGGTGCTGGATCGTGGCGCGGAGCGCCTGCCCGAAGCGGGTCTTCTTGAGCAGCAGGTAGAGCGCCAGGAGCGAGACCGCGGCCAGCCCGAAGGCGACCAGCTTCACCACCGCGATCCGCGCGCCCCACAGCTCCAGGCTCGCGCTCGAGTAGCCGAGCTGGATCCGCCGCTGGGTGCCGGAGAAGAGGTAGCCGAGGCCGCCCTCGATGACCAGCGCGATCGCGAAGGTCAGCAGCACCGACATCATCGTCAGCGTCGCCGGCCGCAGCCGGGAGAGCAGCGCCCGCTGCATCCCATAGCCGGCCGCGAAGAAGAGCGGCACGGTGATGATCAGCGAGAGCAGCGGGTCGAGCCCGGTCTGCGTGGTGAAGAACCAGGCCAGGTACGCAGCCAGGATCAGGAACGCGGAGTGGGCGATCATCACGACCCGCATGACGCCGAAGTAGAGCGTCAGGCCGGCGGCGAGCAGGGCATAGAGGCCTCCGAGCAGCAGCCCCAGGATCAGGCTCTGCAGAAGGAGTGGTCCTGACATCGACTCACCACGCCGGCTTCGGGTAGATGAACTCGGCCTCGGCCTGGTCCTCGGGCAGGACGATCTTGATCTCGCCGTCCACCCACTGCTGGATCATGTGGGCGCTCTGCGGGCGACCCTTGTCGTCCCAGCTCAGCGGCCCGACGACGGTCTCGACCTCGTTCTCGTGCAACCAGTCGATCAGCTTGGACTGGCAGTCGGGGTCTGGCTCGGCGCACTCGACCGCCTCGACCGCTGCCGCGACGACCTGACCCGTGGTCCAGGCGTTGGCCTCGTCCTCACCGGGCGCCTCGCCGTGCTTCTCCTCGTAGAACTTCACGAACTCCTGGTTCTCGGGGTAGTCCGCCTTCGTGGTGTAGCCGGTCGGCGCGATGATGCCCTGCGTCTTGTCGCCGATCGCCTCGGCGAACTCGGTCTCGGTCGGCGCGGTCGAGAACGCGGCCAGCTTGGGCTGGTAGTTGAGCTGCTGCAGCGCGACGATCAGGTTGACACCGTCCTGGTACTGGCTGCCGCCCACGACCATGTCGGCCTTGCTGTCGGCGATCTTGGCCGCGATGCTGCTGAAGTCGGTGGTGTTGGGCGGGTAGACCTCGTCCACGACGGTCTTGACGCCGCCCTCCTCCAGCGCTTCCTTGAGGCCGTAGGCGGTGCCCTGGGCGAACGGGTCGTCCATCGAGGCGTACGCCGCGGTCTTGGGGCGCTCGGCCTCCGGCATCGCCAGGATGTGCTCGGCAAGGAGCTTGTAGTGGTCGTCGGCGACCGCGGGCGCGGCGTAGAAGAGGTTGTCGAACCCCTCCTCGAAGACCTCGGGCGCCGCGCCGGCGGGCTCGACGAAGAGGTAGCCGTAGTCCTGGGCGACCTGGGCGGCCGGGATCACCAGGCGGGTGGAGAACGGACCGACGACCAGGTCGACCTGCTCCTGGTTGATCAGCTTCTCGTAGTCGGCGGCGACACGCTCGGCGCTGGACTGGTCATCGAGCATCTCCAGTCGTACGTCGCGGCCGAGCAGGCCGCCGTTGGCGTTGACGTATTCGGCCCAGGCCTCGTATCCGCGCTGGATGCCCTTGCCGGGCTCGCTGAAGTCACCGGTCAGGGGCAGCGAGATGCCGATCACGATCTCGTCGTCACCGCCTCCTTCGTCGGCGGCGCCACATGCGGCGAGGGTGGAGGCGAGAGTCACGGCCGCCGCGGCAGCCAGGGTTGCTCTGAACCGCTTGCTCGCGGTGGGGGTCTTCGTGAAGCGCATCTGTGGGTCTCCTCTACGAAAGCGCTTACGTAAGCGTTTACGATGACGTTACCCACTCTCGCTTAGTGTGGCAAGAGTCACATTCCTGACGACAAGGGGCATCGATGGTCCGAACCAACAGCTCCCCCCGCCTGATCGACGTCGCGCATGCATCCGGCGTCTCTATCGCAACCGCCTCCCGCGCGCTCTCCGGAACCCCCGGGGTCAGCGACTCGGTGGCCGAGAAGGTCCGCCAGGCGGCACGCGAGCTCGGCTATGTCGCCAATCTCCATGCCCGCTCGCTCGCCAGCGGATCGACCGCCACCATCGGGCTCGTCGTGCACGAGATCGGCGACCCCTACTTCTCCGAGATCGCCAGCGGCGTGCTCAGCCTCGCCGCCGAACACGGGCGCACCGTCCAGATCTGCCACACCGGCCGCGACCCCGAGGCCGAGGTCGAGCAGGTACGCAGCCTGGTGGCCAACCGCGTCGGCGCGATCTTGATCGCGGGGTCGGGCTTCGTGGACGCCTCGGTCGAGGCGCCGATGCGGTTCGAGGTGCAGCGCTACACGGAGGCAGGCGGCCGGGTCGCCGTCGTCGGCCGCCACCACCTCGGGGTCGACAGCGTGCTGCCCGACAACCGCCCGGGCGGCCGCGCCGTCGCCGAGCACATCCTCGGCCTGGGTCACCGGCGCATCGTGGTCGTCTCGGGCACCCTGGAGCTGACCACCGTCGCCGACCGCCTCGAGGGGGTGCGCGACGCACTCGATGCGGCGGGGCTCGACGCTCGCGACGTACCTGTCCTCGAGGGGCCGTTCACCCGCGAGGGCGGGCGCGAGTGCATCCGCCGGATGCTCGCCGACCACCCGCGTACGACCGCTGTCATCGCCCTCAACGACGACATGGCCATCGGGTGCCTCTCGCAGCTGCGCAGCTCCGGGGTCTCGGTGCCCGGCGAGGTCTCGGTCAGCGGGTTCGATGACGTCGCCGTCGCCCAGGACCTCTCCCCCGGGCTCACCACCGTCCGCCTACCGATGGCCGAGATGGGCGCCCGGGCGCTGACGCTGGCGTTGAAGGAGCCTGGCTCACGCGCCCGACGGCAGCGGGTCCCCGCCGAACTCGTGGTGCGCGACTCGACCGGGCCCGCCGCTCGGTAGACCCGCGGTCTAGGGTTCTTCGAGTGAAGGATCTTCGAGTACCACCGGGCCCTGGGCTGCCTGAGGGTCTCGTCATCCCCGACACCGAGCTCGTCGAACGCTTCTCCCGCTCCCCCGGCCCCGGCGGGCAGTCGGTCAACACCACCGACTCCCGCGTCGAGCTCTCCTGGGACCCGGCCGCGTCAGCCGCCCTCGACGAGCGCCAGCTTGCCCGCCTCCTCGCCCGTTCCTCCGGACCGCTCGTCGTCGTCTCCCACGAGCAGCGCTCCCAGCACCGCAACCGCATCGCCGCACGCGAGCGTCTGGCCCTCCGCATCCGCGAGCTCCTCGCCCCGCCACCTCCCACCCGCCGCCCCACCAAGCCCACCCGCGGCTCCAAGGAGCGCCGCCTCGACGCCAAGCGCCAGCGCGGCCAGACCAAACAGCTCCGCGGCCGCATCCAAGACTGACCTCCCGAGCCGTCACCCCGGTCGGCCGAGACGTCACCCCCGCCGGGCGAAGCGTCAGCCCCGCCGGCCGAAAGGTCACGTACGTCGGCCGAGGCGTCGTCTAGGTCAGCCGAGGCGTCACGTGGGTCGGCCGAAGCGTCACGTACGTCGGGCGAGATGGCACCAAGGACATCTCGATTCGCCGGAGCGACGGTTCGCCCAACCGAAGTGACGTCTCGCCCAACCGGAGCGACGCTTCGGCCGACCGGGGTGACGCCTCGGCCGACCGAGGTGACGCCTCGGCCGACGTACGCGCCCTCTCGGCGTCAGGCGGGGTCGGGGTCGGTGGCCAGGCGGGCGTGGGTCTCGGTGTCGTAGCGGACGCCGTCGTAGAGAAGCTTCTGGCGTTCGCGGCCCTCGACGAGGAAGCCCGCCGCGGTGGCGACACGGCACGACCCGGGGTTGTCGATCTGGTGGCCGGTCTCGAGGCGGAAGATGTCGAGCTCGTCGAAGCAGTGCCTGGCCAGCAGCTTCAGGCCGGTGCTGCCGACACCTCGTCCGCGATGCTTCTCGAGGGTCCAGTAGGAGATCCAGCCGATGCTGTGGACCCGCAGCTGGGTGGTGACCCGCATCTGCCCGAGGATGTCCGCTCCGTCGACGACCGCGAAGGTGTAACCCCTGTCCGCGACCGCGTCCTCAGCCCACCCGGCAATCAAACGCTCGGCATCCTCGACCGTGGCCACGTCCGCCGGCCGCTCGGTCTCCATCCCAGCGCCGGCGTACGCAGCGAGCAGGACCTCCGCGTCCGACTCCTCCCACTCGCGGAGCCGAAACCCGTCGTTCCTCATAGGGCACACCATATACACCGGTCTGCGGTGCACGATCGGTGCACCGACACCGACAACTCGAATGCACCAATCGTGCACATGCACGATCCAGGCCTCGGCGAGCACTGCTCAGGTGCACAGATCGCTCACGGCTGCTAGCGCACCACCGGGAAGTGGGGACGCCAGGCCTCCGAGAGATGCTTCGGCACTCCGGGTTCACCGCGTTCCAGCAACACCCGGTGGATCTTCTGCAGAGTCAGATCGGGTCGACGATAGATGCCTTTCGCGACAACAGTCAGGATGCGCCAGCCGTCATCGTCGGCCTCCTCACGTCGCTCGAGGTCACGCTCCCACTGCTCAACAGCGTGTTGTTGGCCGTCGTACTCAACCACTGTCTTCGACGCCGCGTACACCAGGTCATGCTCCCGCTTGAGCATGCCGTCGCCCGTGCCGACGAGCGTGTTGATGCGCGGTTCAGGGAGTCCCGCGAGCACGATCAACATGCGAAGTCGAGTCTCCATCGGGGAGCGCACGTTCTCGCGCACGTAGCCCACAGCCATGGCAGCAACGCGCGAGCCGGGCAGGCCGCCGGCCGCCGCGAAATCGGCCAACGTCGACGCAGTCACGCCACGGTGACGGCGTACGAGGTGGTCGCCCGCGACCACGAGGTCGACCAGGCTGATCTGGCTCGCGAGCTCGGTGAAGAGCTGGTCGGGTGAAGAGACGCCGATTCCGTCGAGAACCACCGCTCGCGGCTTCCGCATCACATGGCAGACGATGCCAGGATGCGTACGCCGATGGGCCGGGGCCGTCACCGTCACATGCTCGTCGGGCAGCGTCGGTATCGGCACCTCGTAGACCCTGGCCGCGGACGCGTGGCTCGCGAAGCCGTGTCCCCGGAACGGGACGAGGGCAGCCTGGACCCGCTGCAACGGCGTTGCCGGAGCGTCGGCGGAGACGTACACGCCGCTGAAGAGGCGTACGAAGCGCGGCCCCCGCAACGTGCTCGGCTTGATCTTCGCCTTAGCGGCATCAGCTCGCGAGAACGGTCGCGACGTGTCCAGGACGAATGCCTCGTCCTCATCGGCGGGATCCCCCATGAAGGCATCATCCGCCACCGATGCACGATCCGTGCACCTTTGTGGAGATCACGGGTGCATGGATCGTGCACGTGATCGATCGGTGCACCCGCCGGTGCCGGCGCGGTGCACCGATCGGTCACAGGGTCGACTGGATGCCGGCGAGGAGCTGGCGGGCCATGACGATGCGCTGGACCTGGTTGGTGCCCTCGTAGATCTGGGTGATCTTGGCGTCGCGCATCATCCGCTCGACCGGGTAGTCGCGGGTGAAGCCGTAGCCACCGAGCAGCTGGACCGCGTCGGTGGTGACCTGCATCGCGACATCGCTCGCGAACGCCTTGGCCGCGGCGCCGAAGAAGGTCAGGTCCTTGTCGCCACGCTCGGAACGACCCGCGGCAGCGTAGGTGAGCTGGCGGGCGGCCTCGATCTTCATCCCCATGTCGGCGACCATGAACTCCACACCCTGGAACTCCGCGATCGCCTTGCCGAACTGCTTGCGCTCCTTGATGTAGCCCAGCGCGTAGTCCAGCGCACCCTGCGCGACACCGACGGCCTGCGCGGCGATGGTGATCCGGGTGTGATCAAGGGTCTGCATCGCATAGGTGAAACCCATGCCCTCCTCGCCGATGATCCGGTCGGCGGGGATGCGTACGTTGTCGAAGTAGACCTCGCGCGTCGGCGAGCCCTTGATGCCCAGCTTCTTCTCCGGCGCACCGAACGAAACGCCCTCGTCGGACTTCTCCACCACAAACGCAGAGATTCCCTTGGAGCGCTTCTCCGGGTCGGTCACGGCGAGCACGGTGTAGTACTCCGAGACACCTGCGTTGGTGATCCAGCGCTTGACGCCGTTGAGCACCCAGAAGTCGCCGTCACGTACGGCCCGGGTCTTCTGGTTGGCCGCGTCCGAGCCCGCGTCGGGCTCGGAGAGACAGTAGGAGAAGTTGCCCTCACCGGCGGCGAGCTTGCCGAGGTACTTCTTCTTCAGCTCCTCCGAGCCACCGATCTGCACCGGCAGCGAACCGAGCTTGTTCACCGCGGGAATCAGCGAGGCCGAGACGTCCGCACGAGCGATCTCCTCGATGACCAGCACCGTCGCCAGAGCGTCCGCACCGACACCGCCGTACGCCTCCGGCACATGCGGCGCGAAGAACTCGGTCTCGACCAACGCGTCGTGCGCCTCCTGCGGATAGCGAGCCTCCTCGTCGACCGCAGCAGCGGCCGGCGCGATCTTCGCGTCACAGATCTCGCGGATGGCCTTGCGGATCTCCTGGTGCTCCTCGGAGAGGGCGAACAACGGGTACTCGGCACTCATGTCCCGGAGTCTATGCCTGTTTGCTACTCGCCAGTAAGTCGGTGGTACGTCGGCGGGTCACGGAATCCACCGGCTCACGTTGTTGTTGTGCGCTACATGACCGTTGCGTGGCTCGACCAGGACACCATCGACAAGCTCCTCGACGACTCCGAGACGTGGGCGGTAGTCGGCCTCTCGGGCGATCCGTGGCGTACTGCCTACTCGATCGCCCAGGAGCTCCAGCAGCACGGCAAGCGGATCATCCCGATCCACCCGGGCGCCGCCGCCGAGGGCAAGGAGGTGCTCGGCGAGAAGGTCTACGCGACCCTGGCCGACGCCGCCGCGGCAGTCGGGAAGATCGACGTCGTCGACGTCTTCCGCCGCTCCGAGGCCGCCGGTCAGTTCGCCGACGAGGCCGTTGCGATCGGCGCCGGCGGCGTCTGGTTCCAGATGGGCGTGGTCGACGAGTCGGCCTTCGAGCGCACCACCGCGGCCGGCGTACCGATGGTCATGGACACCTGCCCCAGCAAGGTCTGGTTCCAGCGCGCCAGGGCCGGCGCACAGGCGTAAGGGCTACGGCTCGAACGTCATCGTCCGCAGGTGCTCGTAGATCACCGAGGTCTCCACGTCGGCGATCTCGGCTCGCGAGGTGAGCCGGTCGATGACGAACGCGTAGAGCGCGTCGTTGTCCGCGACCGCGACGTGGACGATGAAGTCCATCCGGCCGGAGGTGACGAAGACGCCGACGGCCTCAGGGAGCGCGCCGACCCAGTCGCGGAAGGACTCGATGTTGGCGCGCGAGGGCGGTCGGATGCGTACGGCGACGAGCGCCTGCACGCCCCGGTCGATCTGGCGTAGGTCGAGGTCGAGGTACGCCCCGCGGATGAGCCCGCGGCGCTGCATCGCCCGCGCGCGGTCGTGCACCGTGGTCGCCGAGACGCCGACTTCTGCGGCGATGTCCCGAAGGCTCCGCCGTGCATCCATCGTCCAGGCGGCCAGAATCTGACGGTCGACTTCATCCATGCACGCCAGATTATCCGATCTTCCTGACAATGACCGGCTTGATTGCGTTCAGTCCTGACATTCTCAAGACTTGTCCTCGAATCAGTTGGCGAATGACAGGAGTCGGAGTGATGAGCACAGACGTCGAGGAAGCCAGGGTCGGGTTCGCACCGGACGAGATCGACCAGTCCGCGAGCACGCGGGACGTGCCCTTCAAGTGGGTGGTCGTCGTCGACCAGGCCCTTCCCGCTGGCCGCGCGGTGAACGCGGCCGTCTGCGTCGCGGGGGCGACCACGCAGCGTACGGCCGGCCTCCTCGGGGAGGACGCGGTCGACGCCGACGACTCGACGCACCCGGGTCTGCCCTGGATCGGCTGCACGGTCCTGGGCGCCCCGGCCCAGCGGCTGACCGACCTGCGGCGTCAGGCGGTCGCCCAGCCAGGGGTCGCGGTCATCGACATGCCGACCCAGGCGCAGCACACGAGGGTCTACGACGACTACCTGTACGCCGTCGGGAACAGCCGAGGCGCCGATCTGTCCTACTACGCGGTCAGCCTCTTCGGCCCTCGTCGGATCATCGACAAGCTGGTCAAGGGGCCCTCGCTCCTGCCCTGAAACCTCAGGAGGTGGCGTTGCGTACGACCTCGCCCTTGGCAGCGGCCAGCTCGGCGAGTGACTTCTCGTACGCCACCAGCTTCTGCTGCAGCTCGGGGTCGGAGACGCCGAGGATGCGGGCGGCGAGGATGCCCGCGTTCTTGGCGTTGCCGATGGCGACCGTGGCCACCGGGATCCCGCCGGGCATCTGGACGATCGACATCAGCGAGTCGAGTCCGTCGAGGTACTTCAGCGGCACCGGGACACCGATGACGGGCAGCGGAGTGACCGAGGCGAGCATGCCCGGAAGCGCAGCCGCACCGCCGGCGCCGGCGATGATCACCGAGAGGCCGCGTCCGGCAGCCTCGCGGCCGTAGTCGAGCATCTCCTGCGGCATCCGGTGGGCCGACTTCACATCGGCCTCCCACTCGATCCCGAACTCGTCCAGCAGCTCGGCCGCAGCCTTCATCGTCGGCCAGTCGGAGTCGGACCCCATCACGATCCCCACGCGTGCGCTCATGGGGCCAAGGCTAGGCCGACGAACATGTGTACGCGTGAACCGGGCCGTCCAACGGTGGTCGTAATTCGCTGTCGCGCCTCACAAGGTTAAGAGATCGTGTGCCCGTGTTGTCCGCCATGAGATATCGGCTCGGCCAGGCCGTGGTCATCTCGCTGTTGTCCGCGCTGATCACCGCGTGTGCTGTCTTCGCCCCGCTCTACGACCGCGCGATGCAGCAGGCTGCCACCGCGGTCACCCTCGACAACGCACCCAGCGTGGAGCGCGACCTCCAGATCTTCGGACCCCCGGCGAACTATCTCCTGGAGCGCACCGACCCCGCCGAGCTCGCGCGGCAGCTTCCGAGCTCCTCGCTCTTCGAGCCTCATGTCGCCGGGCGCAATGCCGTCGCGGACCTCGATCTCGGCCCTGCCTCGCTCTCCGTCCCCCAGGGAGACATCTGGTGGCGCGAGGGCCAGTGCGACCACATCAAGATCACCGCGGGCACCTGTCCCGACCGGGGCCGCGAGATCCTGGTCACCGACAACGAGGCGAAGACCTACGACATCGCCATCGGGAGCACGGTGAAGTCGTTGGCGGCCAAACCGCCCGTGGACGTGAACTATCATCAGCCGCCGACACCGTGGGTGACCTACCAGGTCGTCGGCACCTACCGGGCCGACGACGAAGCGTGGTGGCAAGGTCTCCAGCTCGAGGGCCGGGCCGGGATCGCCGCCGGTGACATCGTCCAGCACGATGTGTGGCTGACCGACGAGTCGACCTTCGGTGGCTCGACCCCGTTCCTCGACGCCGAGCGCCCATGGGTGGGATCGCGGCTGCGCGCCGATGCGGTGGGGGTCGACGAGCTCACCGGTCTCGAGGGTGAGCTACGTGACCTCCGGGCACGGGCCGAGGAGGTCGAGGAGCACGACGAGATCTTCGAGGACTCGATCACGTCGTTGGTGACATCGCTGCCCGAGCTCACCGACGAGGTCGATGCCCAGATCGAACAGAGCCGTACGACGGTGCCACTGCTCCTCGTACAGCTGGGTGTGCTCGGAGTGATCGTCCTGTGGCTGATGCTGCTCGCGGCGACGGACCAGCGCCGCCCGGAGGTGGTGGTCGCGCGACTCCGGGGGCGGGGTGCGTCAGGGGCCAGGTCCTTGCTGATGGGCGAGCTTCTCCCCGCCGTGCTCGCCGGGATCGTCCCCGGGGCAGCCGTGGCGGTCCTCGCCGCCACCCTCGCGCGGGAGTACGCGCTGCCTGGCGATCCACCCTTCGAGCTTCCCCGGGGCGTGCTGGTGTCCGGCATCATCGCCGGGGCGGCCCTGGTCCTGGTGACGTACGCGGCCGTCTACCGGGTCGCCCGCGAACCACTCGGCTCTTTGCTCCACCGGACCCACCGCCGTCGCTCGGGATGGGCGATCGGCGCCGGCGACGCCGTGGCCATGGCCGCGTGCGGGGCGTGCGTGGTCGCCTTCGTGACGGGCAGCCTGACCGGGCCCATCGCGCTCGCCGCCCCCGCACTGCTCTCCGCGCTGGTCGGCCTCGTTCTCGCACACCTCTTCACCCCGGCGGCGATGCGGATCGGGCGCACGCTGCTGCGCCGCGGCCACCTGCGCGCCGGCATCTCGCTGCTGGACGCGTCGCGGAGCATCGCCACGCGGCGCACGGTCGCCCTGGCCACCGTCGCCAGCGCGCTCGCCGTCTTCTCGGTCTGCGGTCTCCTCGTGGGCGAGCGCAACCGCGCGGTCGCGGCGGAACAGGAGGCGGGCGCCCCGTTGATCGCCGAACTCCAGGGGCAGCGGTCGACCGCAGACAACCTCGAGTCGGTACGTCGGGTGCTCGCGAGAATCGACCCCGAGAGCACGCAGATGACCCCCGTCGTACGAGCCGCAGCTCCCAGCGGTGGCGCAACGACGTTCGCCGTCGATCCGCAGGGGTTCCGGCAGATCGCTCTCTTCGGCACCGAGGACGCGCCCAGCGCCGGTCAATGGAGAGAACTCACGGACGGAAACGCGCGCGAACCGGTCCCGGTCATCACCACCGGGGCGCTCTTCGAGGACGGGGTCACCATCGTCGGCCTCGACGGCATCGAGCAGGAAGGCGAGGAGGTCGCGGCCATCGACCGGGTCCCCGGCGGCGGCCCGGACGTCGCCCTTGTCGACCTCGCCACCGCCCAGAAGCTCGCCCCTCCCGACGCCGACTCCTCCATCTCCCTGTGGTTCGCTGCCGAGGATCGGACGCTGCTCGACCGGGTCAGCGCCGGCCTCGAGGAAGAAGGCATCATCGTCGTCGAGACTCGAACGCTGAGTGACGTACGCCGCAGCCTGGACGAGTCGGTCGCGGCCTGGAGCCTGCGGCTCGGCGTCGTGGTCGGCCTCGCCGCCGTTGCGATCGCCGTGCTCGCGTTGAGCGTGCTGACGGTGACCGGCTGGCGCACCCGCGCTCGCGACCTGGCCTCGCTGTGGTTGGCGGGTGTGGATCGGCGCACGGTCAGGCGGCTCCCCGGCGCCACGCAGCTGCTGCCCGTGGTCCTAGGGGTTCTCGCCGGCGCCGGAGCCGGCGTGCTCGGCGCCCTGCTGACCCTGCCCGACATACCCCTCTTCGCCGTGCCGCCTGCCGTCGACACCATCGACCTGTCCGTTCCATGGCTGGCGGTCGGACTGACCACGCTCGGCTGTCTGCTGGTCCTCGGCACAACCGCCGTCCTCCTCGGCCGGGCAGTCGCGGCCGCCGCGCGCCTCGACCGGGTCCGGGAGACGGCATGAGCAGCGGCGGGATGGGCATCCGTACGCACGGCCTGGTGCACATCTACCACGCAGAAGGACACGATGTGGCCGCGCTCTCCGGTGTCGACCTGGACGTGAGACCCGGCGAGCTGATGGGGCTGCTCGGCCCTTCAGGATCGGGGAAGTCCACGCTGATGAGCCTCCTGGCCGGCGTCTTCCGGCCCAGCGCCGGCAAGATCTTCGTGGGCGCGCACGAGGTCTCATCGGCCAGCACGAAGGAGCTGGACCGACTCCGGGCAACCCAGGTCTCGCTGATGCTCCAGGGGGCAGGACGCAATCTGCTGCCCTACGCCACTCCGGCGGCCAACGTGAGCTTCGCGCAGCGCGCGGCCCGCACCACCAAGGATCTACCCACCGCTGAAGAGGTGCTCCGCGAGCTCGGAATCGCCGAGGTGGCCGACCGTCCGCTGGCCGGCCTCACCCCTGGCGAGCTGCAGCTCGTTGCACTGGCCGTCGCTCTCGCCACCCGGCCCGGGCTCGTCCTCGCCGACGAGCCCACCAGTCAGCTCGGCCACGCCGCCCGCGACCTCGTCCTCGAGCGGCTCGCCTGGATCAACCGCACCCACGGCACGACCGTCGTGCTCGTCACCCACGATCCGCACGTCGCCGCGTTCCTGCCTCGCACGGTCACCATCCGGGACGGCCGTATCGGTGGCGAGGGACGCAGCGGGGAGGAGTACGCCGTGGTGACGGCCGATGGTTCGCTCCCGCTTCCCGGCCACGTACGCGACGCGCTTCCGCCAGGCACACTGGTGCGTTTCCATCCGGTGGACGGTCACTATGAGCTCGTTCCCGAGCATGAGGAGGCGAGCGATGAGTGAGCTTCGCGCGAACGGGTTGACGGTGACGTACGGGAACCTGGTTGCCGTCCAGGCGATCGATCTCGACCTCGAGGCAGGGGTCATGCTGGCCGTCACCGGGCCCTCCGGCGCCGGGAAGTCGTCGCTGCTGTGGGCGCTGGCCGGCGCCCTGTCCCCGGCAGCCGGATCCGTGAACGTGGACGGAACGCCGCTGGCCGACCGGGACGACGCCGCCGCCCGCGGCGTCACCCTCATCCCCCAGGGCAACGGGCTCGCCGGAGCACTCTCCGCGGAGGAGAACATCCTGGTACCGATGCTTGCCCGCAAGGTGTCACCCCGGAAGGCGCTCGAGCGCACCTCGGCGGCACTCGAGCTGGTCGGCCTCGCGGAGTCGGGACGCCACCTGGTCGACGAGCTCTCAGGTGGTCAGCAGCAGCGGGTCGCGCTCGCCCGCGCCTTCGCGATGCGGGCCGCGGTGATCCTCGCCGACGAGTCCACCAGCGACCTGGACGCCGGCAACCGGGAGCGGATGATCGCCGCGCTTCGGGCCGAGGCGGCGCGGGGCGCGATCGTCGTCCTCGCCACCCATGACCCCGAAGCCGCCGCCGAGGCCGACGCCGAGCTCGCGCTCGACGAAGGGGTCGCGTCATGGCCCCGACCTCTGCCTGTCACCTGAGTGTCGGTCCTGCCCGCTAGTGTGCTGGCCACTCTCCCCCACGACCCCACAAAGGCAGATGGATCCAGCTACCAGCACCGACGTCGTCGTCAGCGCGCGACCGAACCCGACCGCGGTCGAGCGGTTCACCGGGCTGACCAAGGCGGAGCGCAAGGCGCTGCCGTCCCGGGTGCGGCAGGTCGCGTCCTGGTCCCGGCAGGCGGCGTCGGCGACCCGCGCCCGGGCTGAGATCGAGCAGGAGGCGGCGGAGGCGGTCGACCACTACCGGGCGAGCGCGGCCGAGCTGAAGCGCGCGGCGCAGGTGGCCTGGCGCAGCATCGCCCTGGACCGGAGCGATGGGCCGCGCCTGGCCGCGATCGCGCGGCGTCACGCGCTCGAGCCGGTCGAGGAGACCACTCAGGAGCTCGTCGACTCGCTCGCCGCCGCCGCGGACGACGTGGCGCAGGCCAAGAAGGCTTCCGGTGCGCGTCGCCTGCTGGTGCGCGGGAGCCGCCGCGAGGAGGCCGAACTGGCTGGCAGACAGGTCCTCGATCTGCACCAGCGCGCGAGCGAGATCCAGGCAGCGACGCGGCTCGACGAGCTGACCAGGCTCCCGGCCCGGCGCCGGGTGCGCATCCGCGAGGCGCTGCTGCCGAGCGTCGGTCTCCTCGAGGCGCTCTCCGACCTGGGCTCCGAGGCGGTGCTGGCGCCGCGCAAGGGCGTACTCGTGCTGCGCAACGAGGGCGAGGCGCTCAACGAGGCTAGGCGCTCCGAGGAGCCCGCGCGCCGAGCCGCGACCGACGCCGCCAACGCTGTCCGGAGCGCCGACACCGACACGGCGGTCAGGTCGCTGCCGGTCGACGAGCTCGCCGATCTCGTACGCGTCGAACCCCTCCTCGAGGCCGGGATCCACACCGTCCACGAGGTCATCCATCCCACCTCTGACCTGCGACAACTCCCCGGAGTCGGCCCGGCCACCGCGATGCGGATGCAGGAGGCGGCGCAGGCGCTGTGGCAGCGCACCTACGACGAGATGCCGCTCGCGATCGACCACGAGCGGCGCACTCCGGCGGCCACCAGGCTGCTCGCGCGGCTGGCGGAGTGGGAGGCCGGGCGGCGTACGAAGGACGCGGGGGCGGAGCTCGCCCTGGTCCAGTCGCTGCGGCCGCTGACCCGGTCGCTCGACAGTGGCGCCAGGTTCCATCTGATCCTGGCCAACGCGGCCAGCCTCGACGACTTCCAGGGCGCGCTACGGGCGATCGCCCATCGTGCCGAGATGGCCCGCCGGGTGCGTCCGGGCAACCGGCCCGCCGACCCCTGGGAGGACTTCGAGAAGCGGCCGGCCGACTACTACGCGATGCTCTCCGAGCTCGGCTTCCTCACCGAGGACGAGGACAAGATCCACGGTGACCTGTCGGCCGAGATCATCGAGGCGGTGCGGGCGCAGGAGCTGCGCACCAACAACCTGACCGCGTCGCTGCGCGGCTACCAGCACTTCGGCGTCCGCTTCGCGCTGGTGCAGATGAAGGTGATCATCGGCGACGAGATGGGGCTCGGCAAGACTCTCCAGTCGCTGGCCGTGCTCGCTCATCTGCACGCGATGGGCGCGTCCCACACGCTGGTCGTCTGCCCCGCTGCCGTGGTCACCAACTGGGTACGCGAGACCGACTCGAAGACGACCCTGATCCCCCACCGTCTCCACGGCAACCGCCGCCTGAAGGCCGCCAAGATCTGGGTCGAGCAGGGCGGCGTCGCGGTGACCACCTACGATACGCTCAACGCAATCCATCCGTTCCTCGACCAGGTCAAGGTCGCCTGCGTCGTGGTCGACGAGGCGCACATGATCAAGTCGCCGCGCACCCAGCGCACCGAGCGCGTACGCCGCGTCCTCGACTCCTGCGAGCGCGCCATCCTGCTCACCGGCACCCCGATGGAGAACCGCATCGACGAGTTCCGCAACCTCGTCTCCTACCTCCGCCCCGACCTGCTGCTCTCCGCCGACGAGTTCAATCCCCACCGGTTCCGCAAGCAGGTCGCCCCGGTCTACCTGCGCCGCAACCAGGAAGACGTGCTCACCGAGCTGCCCGACCTCGTCGAGGTCGAGGACTGGCTGCCCCTGTCCATGGCCGACGAGAGGGCGTACGCGGAGTGCGTCCGCGACGGCAACTTCATGGCCATGCGCCAGGCCGCGATGCTCCAGGGCACCTCGTCGGCGAAGGTCGAGCGGCTGATCGAGATCGTCGGTGAGGCCGAGGAGAACGGGCGCCGCGTGATCGTGTTCTCCCACTTCAGGAAGGTCCTCGACGACCTGGTGACGCTGCTGCCGGGCGAGGTCTTCGGCCCACTCACCGGGTCGGTCCCCGCCGAGGAGCGCCAGCAGATGGTCGACGAGTTCTCCGCTGCCGGGCACGGTGCCGTGCTGATCACCCAGATCGTCGCCGGCGGCGTCGGCCTCAACATCCAGTCGGCCAGCGTGGTCGTCATCTGCGAGCCGCAGCTCAAGCCGACCATCGAGTGGCAGGCCATCGCCCGCGCCCGCCGGATGGGCCAGCTCCAGTCCGTCCAGGTCCACCGCCTGCTCTCGGAGATCGGTGTCGACCAGCGCATCCACGACATCCTCGCCGCCAAGGCCGAGCTCTTCGACGACTTCGCCCGGGTCAGCGCCACCGCCGCCAGCAGCCCCGAGGCGTACGAGACTTCGCACCCCGAGGATCCCTCCACCACCCTCGCCGCCGAAGCCTCCGACGCCGAGATCGCCCGCGACGTCGTCGCCACCGAACGCCAGCGCCTAGGCGTCTGACCCGTCCACTGCCTGCCGAGACCTCAGCCCCGTCGGCCGAGACGTCACTTATGCAGGTCGAAACGTCACGTACGCAGGCCGAGTTGGCACCGGCGTGACATCTCGACCGACCTAAGTGACGTTTCGGCCGACCTATGTGACGCCTCGGGCGGCGCAGGTGACTTCTCGGTCAGTCGGAGTCGTTGCCGAGGTCGCCCTGGAACCAGTCGGCGGCGTGGCGGGCGCGCTCGAGACAGTCGTCGAGGTCGTCGCCGTAGACGTTGACGTGGCCGACCTTGCGCCCCGGGCGCATCTCCTTGCCGTAGAGGTGGACGCGGAGGTGGGGGTCGCGGGCCATGGCGTGGGGGTAGCCGTCGTAGAGGCGGCCGACGTTCTCCCTGGTCGAGCCGAGGATGTTGACCATCACCGACCACTTCGCGCGGGGCGCGGGCGAGCCCAGGGGCAGGTCCATGACCGCGCGCAGATGGTTCTCGAACTGCGAGGTGACGGCGCCGTCCTGGGTCCAGTGGCCGGTGTTGTGCGGGCGCATGGCGAGCTCGTTGACGAGCAGCCGACCGTCGACGGTCTCGAACATCTCGACCGCCAGGATGCCGACGACACCGAGCTCACCCGCGATGCGCAGCGCGATCTGCTCGCCCTGGACGGCGAGCTCGGGCGAGAGGTCGGGCGCCGGAGCGATTACCTCCTTGCAGACGCCGTTCTCCTGGTAGGTGTGCACGACCGGGTACGCAGCGGCCTGGCCGCTCGGCGAACGGGCGACGATCGCGGAGAGCTCTCGGCGGAAGTCGACGAGCTCCTCGGCCAGGACCTGGACACCCGCCTCCTCGGCGACCCGAAGCGGCTCGGCGACATCGGCAAGGTCGCGTACGACCCAGACGCCCTTGCCGTCATATCCGCCGCGGGTGGTCTTGAGGACGCACGGGAAGCCGAACGCCTCGACCTCGGCCGTGGACGACACGATGGCGTTGCGCGGGCACGGGATGCCGAGCTCGGTCAGCCGCGCGCGCATGACGCCCTTGTCCTGGGCGTGCACGAGTGCGTCGGGACCGGGGCGGACCGCGACGCCGCCGGCCTCGAGCGCGTGCAGATGCTCGGTCGGGACGTGCTCGTGGTCGAAGGTGACCACCTCACAGCCCTCGGTGACCTTCTTCAACGTGTCCAGGTCGCGGTAGTCGCCGACCATCTGGTCGGGGATCACCTGAGCGGCCGACACACCCTCGCCCTCGGCGAGAAGCCGGAGCGGGAGGCCGAGCGCGATTGCGGGCTGAGCCATCATGCGGGCCAGCTGGCCACCGCCGATGATCGCAAGTGTCGGTGCGAGGGTCACGACGGACAGAATAAGGAAACTGACCCGCCGGGGCCGATTTCGCGGATCCCCCTCACGCTATCCGCGAAACCCGACCCCCGGCAGTGAACGAAGGTCAGGCCTTCTCGAAGCGCAGGCCCTTGCCGCGCAGGGTGGTGATCAGATGGGGCTTCCGGGGGTCGTCGCCCAGCTTGCGACGCACCCATCCCAGGTGTACGTCGATGGTCTTCGACGAGGTGTAGAAGGTCGCGTTCCACACGTCCCTCATCAACTCGTCACGGGAGACGACGTTGCCAGCCCTCTTGATCAGGGCGTGGACCAGGTCGAACTCCTTGCGAGAGAGCGTCAGCTCCTCATCGTTCCGCCATGCTCGCCGGGTCTCCGGGTCGAGCTTGATCTCCTGTACCTCGATCATGAGACCGACATTAAAGAGGTAAAGAGCCCTTGGCAAAGGATTGCACGATATTGCCACTGACATCTTCATGCCAGAGTGCAACGAATTGGGCATGACAAACGTGCGCCCCCGAATGGCGCACTCAACCATGCCCACGAAGGCATGGTCAGGTAAAGCAGTCAGCACTCGGCGTTGATCGACTGTTAACTACAACGGAATGTGAACAAATCCGCGAAACCGCAGGTCAGCGACACCCTTGAAGGTCACGATTCAGACACGGCGGACGGCGACGGGCTCCACGATCCCGAAGCCCCGCACCGGGCGAGCGGCCAGTCGCCGGGTCTCGAACTCGTCCTCGGGCATCGTCCCGGCGGTCGCCTCGTCGACGATGATCCGGTTGCGGCGGGCGACGGCGGTCAGCCGCGCGGCCATGTTCACGGGCGGTCCGAAGACATCGCCGAGACGCGAGACGACGTTGCCGGAGGCGAGCCCGACACGTACGTCCGGCATCCGCGGGTCCCGGCCGATCACGTTGATGATCCCCTCGGCGGTGCCGTACGCCTGGAGCGGGTCGTCGTTGACGAAGAGCACCGAGTCGCCGAGCGACTTGATGATCCGGCCGCCCCAGGTCGCCACCACGTCGGCACACCGCGACTCGAAGAGCTCGACCAAGTCACCGATCTTCTCCTCGGTCAGCGTGTTCGACAGCGCGGTGAACGAGACGATGTCGGCGAACCCGACCGTCTGCCAGACAGTGCCCAGCTGCTCCTCGGGGCCGGCGACCGAGGCCTCTGCCCGCGCGAGCGCGGCGCGCGTGTGCCGGCGCCAGGCGAAGATCATCATCTCCTCGAACGCGCTCTCGAACTGCTCGGAGACCGAGACGGTCGCCTTCAGCAGCTCGGCGGGCGTCCGGTCGTCCTCGTTCTGGGTCTCGACGTGGTGCAGCAGCGCGGAGACCTCGTAGTCGGACAGGCGGGCCATGGACTGCCCGATGCCACGGGTCAGGTTGACGACCAGGTCGAAGCTGACCAGCCCGTTGCCGGCGATCTCGTTGGCCTTGGCCAGGGCCTGCACGTCCGCCTCGTCGAAGAAAGCCTGATCGTCCCCGATCTCCGGAAATCCGAGCGCACGCCACAGGCGCTTCGCCTGGTCCAGGCTCACGCCGGCCTTCTCGGCGACCTCCGCCGAGGTCAGGTTGACGGGCTGCTTCGATTTCGCCACGAACAGATCATGCCATCCGGCTCGTCACGACTGCCCGTCACGACCGCCCGTCACGACTGGGGACGGAGCCGGGCGTGGATGACGTCGCCCGCACCGACCACCCGCGACCCCTCGTCGGTCGCGATGACCAGGCGGCCGAAGTCGTCGATCTCGGTGGCCACGCCCTCCCAGACATCCCCGCCCGGCAGCTCGGCGCGTACCTGCTCACCGACGGTCACCGACAGCTCCCGGTAGCGGCGAGCCAGCTCGGCGGGGTCCGAGCCCCAGATCTCGTACGCAGCACCCAGCTCCTCCAGCAGCGCGGCAAGCATCTCGGTGCGGTCGACGGGCGCACCGCTCTCCAGCTCCAGCGAGGTGGCGGTCTCGATCGGCAGCTCCTCGCGCGTCAGCGAGGTGTTGAGCCCGAACCCGATCACCGCGGCCGCGCCCTCAGGCGCCTCGATCCGCTCGATCAGGATCCCGCAGACCTTGCGACCCTCGATGAGTACGTCGTTGGGCCACTTCAGCCCGGCTGCGTACCCCTTACTCCGCAGCACCGATGCGACCGCGACACCGGTCATCAACGGCAGCCACGGCCACCGCTCGACCGGGATCGAGGGCGACGGCCGCAGCAGCGCGGAGACCGTCAGCGCCGAGCGCGCCGGGGTGGTCCAGCCCCGGTCCAGGCGTCCCCGGCCGGCGGTCTGGTGCTCGGCGGTGATCACCAGGCCCGGCGCCTCGCCAGAGCGCGCACGCTCGGCCAGTACGGCATTGGTCGAGGGCGTCTCATCGAGGATCTCGACGCGCCACCCGCCCGGCAACGCATCGAGCCGGGAACGGTCAAGTGACGGGCGTCGCATCGCGAAAGGTGGCACGGGATTAGATTGGCCCTCGCACTGCACGAAGTCCAAAGGAGCAACGTGAGCGCCGAACCGACCAACGAGCCAGTCATCGATCTGCACACGACTGCCGGGAAGCTGGCCGAGCTGGAGCGTCGTCTTGACGAGGCTGTCCATGCTGGTTCCGCGAAGGCGGTGGAGAAGCAGCACGCGAAGGGTCGTCAGACCGCGCGGGAGCGGATCGAGATGTTGCTCGATGAGGGCTCCTTCCAGGAGGTCGATGAGCTGGCCCGGCACCGTTCGGTGGCGTTCGGGCTGGAGAAGAACCGGCCCTTCGGTGATGGTGTTGTCACCGGGTACGGCACCATCGATGGGCGTCAGGTCTGTGTCTTCTCCCAGGACTTCACCGTCTTCGGTGGCTCCCTGGGTGAGGTCTATGGCGAGAAGATCACCAAGATCATGGACCTGGCCATCAAGACCGGGTCCCCGCTGATCGGGATCAACGAGGGCGCCGGCGCCCGCATCCAGGAAGGCGTGGTCTCCCTGGGGCTGTATGGGGAGATCTTCAAACGCAACGTCCACGCCTCGGGGGTGATCCCGCAGATCAGCCTGATCATGGGCAACTGCGCCGGCGGGCACGTCTACTCCCCCGCGGTCACCGACTTCACCATCATGGTCGACAAGACCTCGGGCATGTTCATCACCGGCCCTGATGTGATCAAGACCGTCACCGGTGAGGACATCACCATGGAAGAGCTCGGCGGCGCCCTGGCCCACAACTCCAAGTCCGGGGTGGCCCACTACATGGGTGCCGACGAGGCCGATGCGATCGACTACGTCAAGGCGTTGCTGTCGTATCTGCCCTCGAACAACATGGAGGAGCCCCCGGCCTTTGAGGAGGTCGCGGATCTGGAGATCTCCGAGCTGGACCGGGAGCTGGACACCTTCATCCCCGATGGCGGGAACCAGCCCTACGACATGCACGAGGTGATCTCCCGTGTTGTTGATGATGAGGAGTTCCTCGAGGTCCAGCCGTTGTGGGCACCCAACATCATCATCGGCTATGCCCGGATCGAGGGCCGACC
>NZ_JBEXRR010000056.1:0-32630 GCF_040613175.1 Nocardioides sp. NPDC006303 | reverse complement strand
AGTGCCGTCAACGGCATCGAGCTGAATCGCGGTCAACATGACCTCCTCCGCAAGGACGGCCTTCGGCCGCCGGCTTCGCCGGCCGCTTCGCGGTCCTTGACACCGGGGCCCGTCGAGAAAGATTTGGCTGGCTATCGGGGCGGCGGCCCGGGTGTGGCGCAGCGGAATCGTTGCTCGAAAGGTCGGACTCGAAGGGCGTGAGGGTGGCCCTACGGGCCACTTACCATCCACAGATGCTAGGTCGTTCGCTCACCGCGAAAACGGTGGTTGACCTGGGAAAATAGATGGCAATGGCAGGTTTGGGGGCGTAGAATCAGACCCATCACAGCACACCTCTGAAGGAGAGGATGGCGATGAGTCTCGGCCGCTCGATCGACCACTGGGGCACCAACCCCGGCGATGCGATCGACGCTGCTTTGAAGGCCATCGAGTCCGCCGTTCAGGAACTGCTGGCCACCGATCCCGCCTATTGGCGCACCGGGCAGAAGAAGGACCTGCTGGAGCGGTTGGAGAAGCTCCAGGCCCAGCAAGCCGCGCTGAAACTGCGAGTGCTCGCGTCTGCCGGAGATATCGCCGAAGAGACCGGCGCAAAAGACGCCTCCGCGTGGATGCGGGCCGAGCTCCTTGTCGACAAGGCCGTGGCGCGCTCGCAGATCAAGCTCGCTGCCGGGGTCGCGAAGTACGACCTCGTCGCCGCCGGTCTCGCTGAAGGTGTCGTGTCCCAGGACAAGGCCAGGGTGATCACCCGGGCGCTCGACAAGATCGAGACCAACCCCGTCGCCAGTGCAGAAGATCTCGTGCTGGCCGAGAAGCTGCTGGTCGACTACGCCACCGGGTTGACCGCGAACGAGCTCCGCGTCGTCGGGAAGGGGATCTTGGCCGAGGTTGACCCGGTCCGGTTCGAAGACGCCGAAGCCAAAGCACTGCTGGCCGAAGAAGAACGCGCCCACCAGAAGACCGCCCTACGGGTGTGGGACAACCACGACGGGACCGTGGGCTTCGACGGTGTGCTGCCGACCTCGATGGGGATGCGGTTCAAGCGGCTGGTCGAGGCCTGGGCTCAGCCCCGCAAGCAGCAGTTGGTCGGCAAGGGTGCCCCGTTGCCTCCGTAGGAGCGGCTGATGGGCCAGGGCTTCGCCCGGCTGCTCGAGACCGTCGACCCCGCTGCACTGCCCCGCCACGGCGGTGATGCGACCACCATCAACGTGGTGATCTCCCTCGAGGAGCTCCGCAAGGACCTCGGCATCGCCACGTTGGGCTACGACGAGACCAACGGCACCACCATCACCGCGGCCGAGGCCCGGCGGATGGCGTGCAACGCCACCATCATCCCCTGGGTCCTCGGTGGCGACAGTGAGGTCCTCGATGCCGGCCGGGGCAGCAGGTTCTTCCAGCCGATCCAGCGCAAAGCACTCCGGCTGCAGCAGAAGTGCTGCCAGGCCGAGGGCTGTGACATGCCGCCGGAATGGTGCGACGCCCACCACCTCGACCCCTGGGCCGCCGGCGGGAAGACAGATCTGAAGGACGGCGCGCTGCTCTGCCCTCATCATCACCGCTTGGCGCACAACCCTGTCTACGTCCATGAGCGGCTACCGGATGGCACGATCCGGTTCACCCGCCGCCCCTAACCGGCTGGGCGAGGAATCACGTCACCGGGTCTCACCCGCCGGGCCCGACGACCCCGCCGCCGAACGGTCTCAGCTTTCGCTGAAGCCGTCCGTCCCGGTGCCCCAGGAGCGTTCTGGCCAGCTCTCTCGACTCCACACTGGCCGCTTCCCTGCTGACAGGGACATTTCCCCACTGCGGGGAAGGTTCCTCACGCTCCGGAGGGTGGGGAACCTCCGCCTTCGTGGGGAACTCTTCGGATCAGTGGGGAAATCATGACCCTGCCGGCACCGAACCAGCCCCCGGCCAAAGCGACGGCCCACTTTGTGAACGGTTCACAAGGTCACGCCCACTGTCATAGGCGCCCACGAGGCACCCGGCGGTCCGTGCACGGCCAACCCGCGGCCCAAGCACGCACCCAACTGAATCCGCTGCGCCAAACCCCGCCGCCGACCCGATATACAGCCAAAATTCTCGACGAGGCCCGGTGTCAAGGACCGCGAAGCGGCCGGCGAAGCCGGCGGCCGAAGGCCGTCCTTGACTCCGGGGCTCGGCGAGAACACCCTCCACGAAAGGGTCGGCGGCAAACACCAACCACGCAGCAACAGCCGTCAACCTGCAGGCCGAAGACGTACAACCCGGTGTTGTCGCTGACCCGAAGATCGAGCGTCGAGATGGTCTACGGATACAACGAAGCCCGAAACACCGCAGCATGCAGCGCAGCCGACTCGGGCCACTCCCGAGCCGAAAGATCAGGACGCCCATCGGGCGGGGACGCGGCGACTGCCTTCAACGCACGCTCCAAGTCCTCGATCGAGATGGTGCCGTCGAAGAGGTGGAGCCAGCCTTCGCCGACCTCCTCGGCCAGGCGACGGTTGACCTCGTTGTCGGGGGCCAGGACCGGGGTGTCGAGGGAGAGGGCCAGGAGCAGGGCGCCGGAGTTGTGCATGGCTTTGTAGGGCAGTACGACCAACGTGGCGGCGGCGATCTCGGCGGCCAGGGTGGCGTCGTCGGCGTAGGTCAGGTCGGCGCTGATCCGTGCGTCGGTTGCTGCTGCGGCGCGGACCTGGTCGGCTAGGGCGGGGTCGGAGGGGGAGCCGACGAGGCGTACGTCCAGGTCTGCCTCGGGGCTTTCGGCGACTGCCTCCAGGAGCTGCTCGACGCCCTTGTAGGGCTTGATCAGGCCGAAGTAGAGCACCCGCCTCTCGACGGGCCCGGCGGTCTCGGCCAACGTCTCGGTCACCGGCTCGAACCAGTCGCGGTAGTGGGCGTGGACGATCGTCGAGGTCGGTACGTCGAGCGGGGGAGCGGTCTGGTCGGTGAGCCGGATGACGTGCCTGGTGCGACGCTCGAGGGCGTCGAGGAGCCGGTGGTCCCAGCGGCTCAGGCCGTCGGGTCGGACGAGGTTGTGCCAGGTGCGTACGACCGGGGTCCGGGTCAGCCGGAGCCGGGTGATGAACGCGGTGGTGAGCAGGCGGCGGGCGAGCCGGCGCAGCGGCGTACGCGCCGACGTCAGCAGCAGCTCGGGCCAGTGCACGTGGAAGATGTCGTAGCGGCCCGCGATGGCCCGCGCGAAGCCGAAGAGCACGACTTCGGTGTCGTCGCGCCGATCCAGGGTCTCGACGAGTTGCACGATGTAGGGGTTGGTAGTCGCGCGCAGCTCCCGGGCCGACGCCAGGACCCGGACCGGCCGGTCGCGGCGCCCGTCGCGCAGCCCACGGACGACCGCGGAGATCGGTCGTACCGGGTGCAGGAGCTGTCGGCGGCCGCCTCGCATCAAGATCTCGTACGCGGCCCCGACAGCCCCGCGACGCCAGGTCCGCTGCCGCTCCTGGCTGAGCCAGGTCCGCGCGAAGAGGGCCCGGTTGCGGATGTTGAAGTAGTAGTAGGCCGGCGACTTCGCGCGGGAGCCCTCCGCGCGCTGGGTGCCGCCGCCGGAGTGGATCGCGGTGGCCCCGTCGATGATCGCGACCCGGCCGCCGAGCGCTTGGACTCGGGCGCACAGATCGACGTCCTCCCAGTAGAGGAAGTAGCGCTCGTCGAAGCCGGAGAGCCGCTCCCACAGCTCACGCGTGACCGCGAAGCAGGCCCCGGTGACCCACGGCAGCGTCTCGGCCTCGGGGTGCTCGGAGCGGCGTCGCCAGGGGCGCATCATCCCGGTGTCGAGGTCGAGATCGAGGCCCGCGGAGGCGACCTCGCCGTCCGGGCCGAGCACGGTCGGCCCGGCGAGCAGGAGCGGCTCGGCCTCGACGGCGGCCACCAGACGTACGGCCGACTCGACGTCGATCGTGGCATCCGGGTTGAGGAAGAGCAGTACCTCGGCGCCCTCGGTCAGGGCCGCCGCGGCGCCCAGGTTGCAGCCGGCGCCGAAGCCGGTGTTGGTGCCGGGGAAGACGCCGGTCCAGCCCTCGCGGTCGCAGAGGGCCCGGACCGCGTCGCGATTGGCGTCGGTCGAGTGGTTGTCGACGACGACGATCTTCGCCGGTGGGAGCGCGGCGGCGACCTGGGTCGTGTGCCGTTCCAGCAGGGCGGCATCGCCATAGCTGACCACCACGACGGCCAGCCGGGAGAGGTCGCTCACGACGAGACCTCGACCGAGCCGTCGAGCACGCGCAGCTCACGCCACCACTTGCGCAGCGCTATGGCCAGCGCGGCGGCGTTGCAGACGAAGACCAGGGCGTAGACCCAGGAGAAGACCACCCCGAAGCCGAGCAGCACGAACATCCAGCACTGCGCGCCGTAGTCCATCGGCAGCAGCGCCCACTTGCGCAGCGGGTTCTCGTGGACCGCCGCCGGCGCCCCGGAGGACGCGGGGCGCAGCGTCGGCATCAGGATCAGCCCGAAGTACGTCACCACAGCAACCACCTCGAAGCCCAGCGGCACCAGCAGCCAGCCGTCGGTGACCGGACCGAAGCGATACCAGGACACGAGCACCGCCAGATGCAGGCTGGCGGTCTTGAAGCAGTCGATGGTGTGGTCGAGCCACTCACCCGAGCGCGAGCCGCCATCGCGCAGCCGGGCGAGCTGCCCGTCGGAGGAGTCGAGCACGTACCCCGCGGCCAGCAGCACCGCGACCAGGATCCCGGTCCACCAGCGCGGCTCGGCCAGTGCGAGCACGGCCAGCCCGGCCGCCGAGAGCGTCGCGCTCAGCGCGGTCACCTGGTTGGGGCTCGCGCCGACGGTGTGCGCGGCCGCGGCGACGATGCGGCCGGCGGGCCGATTGACAAGGCGCGAATAGGCCGCGGTGTTGAGCGAGGGCTTCTGTGCCTGAGCCAGCGCCTCCAGGTGTGCACGGAACCCGGCTGGGGCGCGTTCGGCGCCGGTCGCGGCCATGCTCGATCCTGCTTCGCTCATACGTGGGGGTGAGTGACGTCGGAACCCTAGACGACGCTCGATCGTCCCAGGTCGCCGAGACCGTCCACTCCCCAGATCTGGGTAGGACTTCGCCAGGACCTTCGGCCCGGGTCGTCCCGGTGACATACCGTTGCCCATCATGCGTTTGTTGGTCGCCCACCCGTCGCCGGACGTCTACGGTTCCGATCTTCAGTTGGTCGAGACGGTGCGTGGGCTGCACCAGGCGGGACAGCGGGTCACCGTCGTCGTACCCGAGCACGGACCGCTCCTTCCGCTGCTCGAGGCCGCCGGCGCTAGCGTCGAGGTGATGACCTTCCCGGTGCTGCGCAAGGCCTACCTCAGCCCCACGGGTCTGGTCCGGCTGGCCGCGGCGCTGATGATCTTCTGGGTCCGTGCGGCGCGGCTGTGGCGGCGGGTCCGGCCGAGCCGGTTGCTGGTCAACACCGTGACGATCCCGTGGTGGATCGTCGTCGCGCGGGCGGCTCGTGTCCCCGTGGTCTGCCACGTGCACGAGGCCGAGGACGACCAGCCGAAGCCCGTACGCCTCGCCCTGACCGCTCCGCTCCGGCTGGCCACCCGCGTGGTGGCCAACTCGCGGGCATCCCGCGACGTCCTCACCCACACGGTGAAGGTGCTGGAGCGGCGTACGACTGTCGTCTACAACGGGGTGCCGGGGCCAGAGTCCGTGGCGGCGGCGCGCAGCCGGACGCCGAACGAGACGCTGCGGCTGGTGCTGGTCGGGAGGCTCTCACCGCGCAAGGGCACCGACGTGGCCCTCGAGGCGCTCGCCGAGGTTCGCCGGCGGGGGATCGACGCGCGGCTGCGGGTGTGCGGGTCGGTGTTCGCGGGCTATGAGTGGTTCGAGCAGGAGCTGCGCTCTCGTGCCTCCGACAGCGACCTCGCCGGCAACGTCGAGTTCCTCGGCTACGTCGCCGAGCCCGCCCGCGAGCTCGAGCAGGCCGACGTCGTACTCGTGCCCTCACGCGTCGAGCCCTTCGGCAACGTCGCGGTCGAGGCGCTGCTCGCCGAGCGCCCACTGATCGCGAGCCGGGTGCAGGGCCTGGCCGAGATCGTGACCGACGGCGAGACCGGCCTCCTCGTGACCCCCGGTGACGCGATCGACCTCGCCGACGCGATCCAGCGGCTCGCCGCCGATCCCACCCTCGCCGCCGAGCTCGCCTCCGCCGGCCGCAAGGACGCCGAGGAGCGCTTCGGCGCCGAGCGCTACCGCGAGGAGATCGCGGCCGAGGTCCTCGGTTGAGCGTGGGGGAGGACACAGAACGCACCCGGCTCGGCAGGAGCGCTGCCCGCGGCGGGATGGTGGTGCTCGGCGGCCAGGGCGTACGCATCCTGGTCCAGATCGCCTCGGTCGTGGTGCTGTCGCGGCTGCTCACGCCGCGCGACTACGGCCTGGTCGCGATGGTGCTGGCGGTGGTCGCGGTCGCCGAGATCTTCCGCGACTTCGGGCTCTCGACCGCCGCGATCCAGGCCAAGGTGCTCACCCGGGCGCAGCAGTCGAACCTGTGGTGGCTCAACACCGCCCTCGGCATCGCCCTCGCGCTCATCGTCATCGCGGCCGCCCCGCTCGTCGCCGCCCTCTACGACGAGCCGGCCCTGACAGCCCTCACCGCCGCGATGGCGGGGATCTTCGTCCTCAACGGCATGGGCGCGCAGTATCGCGCCGACCTCACCCGTCGGTTGCTCTTCACCCGGCTCGCCGCCGCCACGGTCCTGGCGCCACTGCTGGCCCTCGGGATCGCGGCGTTCGCAGCGGCCAACGGCGCCGGCTACTGGGCCCTCGTCGTCCAGCAGCTGGTCCAAGCCGCTGTCGGCCTGGTGGCCATCGGCGCGTTCGCCGGCTGGCTCCCCGGCCGCCCCCGCCGTGGCGTCGAGATGGGCGGTTTCCTGCGTTTCGGCTGGTCACTGGCGGGTACACAGCTGATCAACTATGCCGCCAGCAACATCGACTCGGTCCTCATCGGCACCCGCCTGGGCGCCCACGAGCTGGGCACGTACAACCGCGCCTGGCAGCTGCTGATGAACCCGCTGGTCCAGCTGCGCAGCCCCACCACGACGGTGGCGCTGCCGGTGCTGAGCCGGATCCGCGACAACCCGGCGCTGACCCAGCGGTTCGTGCAGCGCGGCCAGGTCGCGCTCGGCTACAGCCTCGGCGCCGGGCTCGGTCTGGTCGCCGGCGCCGCGGCACCGGTCTGTGCGCTCCTGCTCGGCCCGGGCTGGGACGTCGCCGGCATCGTCGCCCTGCTCGCCTGCGCGGGGCTGTTCCAGACGCTGGCCTACGTCGGCTACTGGGTCTATCTCTCCCACGGGCTGACCACGGAGCTGCGCCACTACACCCTGGTCGCCTCGGCGCTGAAGGTCCTCTGCGTGCTCGTCGGAGTGCGCTACGGAGTCACCGGCGTCGCGGTCGGCTACGCGACCGCCCACCTCCTGGAGTGGCCGCTGTCGCTGTGGTGGATCTCCCGCCGCACCCAGCTTCGGGTCGGCCCGCTCTACCTCGGTGCCGCCCGGATCCTGGTGGTCGCCGGGGCGGTCGCCGCCGCTGCGTACGCCACCGCCCAGGCCCTCCATGGGCAGCACCCCGCGGTGACCGTGCTGGTCTGCGTGGTGGCCGGGGCCGCGGCGTACGCGCTTCTTCTGCTGGTTCCGCCGATCCGCCGCGACGTGATGTCGCTGGTGGTGACCGTGAGGGGCGCGCTGGCTCAGAAGGTCAGCCGCGGCTGAGGGCCACCGGGCGGCCGGAATCGTCCCAGACGTTTCCGGAGTGGCTGACCTTCGTCGAGGAGGGGTGGATGATCGCGCAGCCGTCGATGCGCTGGTCGCTGAGGAACCGGTTGTCGCGGATCACCACGCCGCGGATCGGGCCGCGGCCCTTCTCGGCGATGTTGACGGTGCAACCGCCTCCGCCGAGGAGGTTGTCGCGGATCGTGACCGCGGTGACGTCCCCGATGCTCTGGGTGATCTGCACGCCGGCGTTGTAGGCGCCCGTGAAACGGTTGTCCGCGATCGTGATGTTGCCGCCGCCGATGATCTGGATCGAGTCGTCGTGGGACGCCCCGCCGCCCTGGTAAGGGTCGCTCTCGAAGTGGTAGTTGTCGTGAAACCAGTTGTCGCGCACCGTCACGTTGCTGCCGGTGATGTGCACCTGGTCGGTGACGTGATGGATCTCGGAGTCCTCCAGGGTGAAGTCGTGCCCGACCACGCCGTTGACGCCTGGTGCGGCGTTCTCGGCCAGCACCTCGACGTTGCTGACCAGCATCCCCGCGCCGTTGCCGTTGTTGTTGGAGATCCCGGCGGTCTCCGAGCCGGTCGGCACGATCACCTTGGTGTTGCGGATCGTCACGTTCGGCGCCTCGACGCTCACCTTGCCGTGCACCTCGAGCCCGTCGACCACCTTCCCAGGAGTCCTGATGACCAGGTCTCCGCGATGGACGCGCAGCTTCTTCTTGGGAGGTACGCCGGTGTCCCCGGGCCCCGGAGCACCACCCGCCGGCGGTGGTGAGCTGAGCGGCTCGCCCTCGCGCGGTCCCTGCTCGCCCGGCCGATCGCCGGAGCGGTTCGGCTTCCCCGAGTCCGTGGGCCGCTTCTTCGGCTCCGCACCGTCCGAGGGCTTGGCCGAGCGCGTCGAGGAGGCAGAGGGAGAGACCGACGGCGAGGGGGAGGGCGTCAATGTCACCGGCCCGCCGAAGTCGTCGGGCGGCAGATCGCCGTAGTTCCTCTCCGCGCGCGGCGTGGGCTCCTCGGCGGGGCCGTTGGTCAGCGCGTAGGTCGAGGTCAGCGCGACCACGGTGGCAACCGCGGAGATACCGAGGAGGAGGACCCGGGACGGGACAGCCAAGAGACGTACGCCTTCCTGTGGACTCTGCATCCAACTGATGGTGTGGGAGTCTGCCCCCTGAACCAGGCAGTTTGCGAGCGTTGGATGCTTACGTCCCCACACATACCCGATTCAGGGGATCGGACGTGCGATTGACGGGCGGATGACCGGGTGTGTCCGCGACACTGCCGTGTCGCGGCCGAGGTGGCCGCCTTGTGCAGGGATGGATGATGACGCGGATACACGTTTGGCGTCTGCTGGCGGCGGGAGCGGTCGCAGCTGTTCTCGGGGTGAGCAGCCTGGTCATGTCGGGAGGGGCGACGGCGGATACGGCTCCGGTCGACCCGGAGCTGCCGGAGACGGTCTCGGCGGACGTACTCCCGACGGTGCAGATCGACGGGGTCGCCTGGAAGCAGGTGATCGTCGGCGACATCGTCTACGTCGGCGGCAACTTCACCTCGGCCCGTCCGGCGGGTGCCGCGGCGGGCACCGATGAGACGCCGCGGTCCAACATGCTGGCCTACCGGCTCTCGACCGGCGAGCTGATCCCCGGCTTCGCGCCGAGCTTCAACGGCCAGGTCAAGGACATGGCGCTCTCGCCCGACGAGTCCCTGCTCTACGTCGCCGGCAGCTTCACCCAGGTCAACGGGGTGAACCGCTACCGCGGCGCCGCGATCAACCTGGCCACCGGGGCGCTGACCAGCTTCCGCCCGATCTTCAACTCGACCACCAACGCCGTCGCGGCCACCGCCGACGCGGTCTTCTACGGCGGTGTGTTCACCTCCGCCGACAACACCGCGCGTACGAAGGTGGCCGCCGTCCGGCCCAGCGACACCGGCACCCAGCTGCTCCCGATGAACCCGACCGTCTCCAACGGGTCTGTGCAGGACGTCGTGGTCTCGCCCGACGGCGCCGACATCGTGATCGGCGGCAACTTCACCAAGGTCAACGGCTCCTCCAACCCGGGCTACGGCCTGGCCCGGATCAAGGTCGCGACCGGCGCCTCGATGGCGCTGCCGGTCAACTCCGAGTTCCGCGACGCCGGCACCAACTCCGCGGTCCTCGCCCTGGAGAGCGACGGCGCCAGCTTCTACGGAAGCGGCTACCACTACGGCAGCGGCGGCAACTCCGAGGGCACCTTCAAGGCCGGCTGGGCCACGGGCCAGCTGACCTGGCTCGAGGACTGCCACGGCGACACCTACTCGATCTGGCCCACCGACGATGTCGTCTACCAGGCCAGCCACAAGCACTACTGCGGCAACTCCGGCGGCTTCCCGGAGACCAACCCGCGCAGCTTCCAGCACTCGACGGCGGTCACCCAGGACGTACGCGGCACCAACACCCGCGACATCTACGGCTACCCCGACCACCCCGGCACCCCGCGTCCGGAGTTCCTGGAGTGGTACCCGAAGTGGACCCCCGGCACCTTCACCGGTGCCAACCAGGCGCCCTGGACGGTGACGGCCAACGCCGACTACGTCGTCTACGGCGGCGAGTTCCTGAAGGTCGACGGCGTCGCCCAGCAGGGGCTGGTGCGCTTCGCGGTCAACACGATCGCCCCCAACGACGTCGGCCCGGCCCTGTCGGGCGCTGAGTTCGGGCTCACCGCGACCTCTCCGGCCGACGGCCAGGTCCGGCTGACCTGGCCCGGCAACGCCGACAAGGACAACGCGACGGTGACCTACAAGGTCTACCGCGGCTCGACCGATGTCGCCCCGATCCACACCAAGCCCGTCACCGCGGCGTTCTGGAAGCAGACCACGCAGAGCTTCCTCGACACCGAGGCACCGCCGGGCTCCACCCAGAGCTACCGCGTCGTCGCCGAGGACGCCTTCGGCAACCAGTCGCCCACCGAGTGGGTCACCGTCGACGTGGCCGGCGAGCCTGCCCCTCCGGCCGAGGGCATCGTGGCCGAGGACACCTTCGAGCGCGCCGAGGCGAGCGGCTGGGGCACGGCCGGCACCGGCGGCACCTGGACGCGCACCGGCACCGCCGGCAACTTCTCGGTCTCCGAGGGCCGCGGCTGGCACTCCGTGACCCCTGGCGGCACCACCGAGTCCCGGCTCGAGGAGGTCGCGGCCGGTGACGTCGACGCCACCGTCAGCGTCGGCGCCTCCCGCCTCCCGGACGCGGGCTACGTCTGGTCGATCCTCGGCGCCCGCGTCTCCGGCACCAACCACTACGCCTCACGGCTCCGGTTCAACCCGGACGGCACCGTCGGCGTCCATCTCGTACGCAGCGGCACCCCGGTCGTCGGCGCCAACGCCGTCCCGGGCCTGAGCGTCGCGCCCGGCGACCGGCTGAAGGTACGCCTCCAGGTCACCGGCACCGCACCGGCGACCGTGCGCACCAAGGTGTGGCCGGCCGGTTCCGCGGAGCCGTCGGGCTGGACGTACGAGCTCTCCGACTCGACCCTCGCCAACCAGATCCTCGGGGGAGTCATGCTGCGCAGCTTCGGCTCCTCGACGATCGGCACCACGCCGGTCCGGGTCGGCTACGACGACCTGAAGGTCATCGAGCCGTAGGAGGCATACCCGATCTTGGGGAGTGGGCGTCAGGATCCCCCCATGGGCGTCCGGCTTGGGCTTTAATCCAACGTCTTTGAATCGATGTCTTTGTCCGACCCGCCCGCGGAAGATCCCCCATGCTCAGTCAAGTCCCGCGCTCGAGGATGTACGTCGCGGCAGCCGTTGCCGCCGTCGTCCTCGTGAGCGTCGCGGTCGTGCTCATCGTGCGCAACCCGTCCGGCCCGGCAAACGCCGGGTCGGACTCGACGGTGGCCGCCGCACCCACCTCGACGGCGACCCCGTCGGAGAAGGAGTCCGAGTCCTCCGATTCCGAGGAGTCGGAGCCGGGAAAGCCGTCGGGCGACAACCGCACTGTCGGCCTCCAGGCCGAGGCGACCTCGGCCCCGGGCGTGACGGCGCGGCTGGCCAGGATCGACTCGGTCGAGGCCACGGCGAGCCTGCCCGGCGAGATCGGCGGTCCGGCGCTCGCGATCACCGTGAAGGTGAAGAACCAGACCGGGAAGAAGCTCGACCTGGCGCTCGGTGTGGTCAACGCCTACTACGGGTCTGAGCGCACCCCGGCGGTCAGCGTCGCCTCCGACGGCGAGGTGCCGTTCCCGGCCTCGGTCGCGGACGGCGAGTCCGCCAAGGGCGTCTACGTCTTCCAGATTCCCGAGGAAGCCCGCCCCGTACGCGTCGAGCTCGATCTGGGCAACGGCGCCGACGTGGTGGTCTTCAAGGGCCGTCCCCAGCGATAACCCTCCCCCCACGATGAGAGATGTGATGAAGCCGATCCTGGCTGTTCTGTTGCTCGCGGCAACGAGCCTGACCTTGGCCTCCGCGACCTCCGCATCGGCGGACACCGCGCCGACCGATCCCGACCTGCCGAAGACGGTCGCTGCCGACGTACTTCCCACTGTGCAGATCAACGGCGTCGCCTGGAAGCAGGTGATCGTCGGCGACATCGTCTACGTCGGCGGCAACTTCACCTCGGCGCGCCCGGCGGGCGCCGCTGCCGGCACCAGCGAGACCGCCCGGTCCAACATGCTGGCCTACCGGCTCTCGACCGGGAAGCTGGTCACCACCTTCGCGCCGAAGTTCAACGGCCAGGTCAAGGACATGGCGCTCTCGCCCGACAAGAAGCTGCTCTACGTCGCGGGCGGCTTCACCCAGGTCGACGGCGTCAACCGCTACCGGGGCGCCGCCATCAACCTCGCGACCGGCAAGGCGACGAGCTTCCGGCCGATCTTCAACTCGACCACCAACGCGGTCGCGGCCACGTCCAGCGCCGTCTTCTACGGCGGCGTCTTCACGTCCGCCGACAACACGGCACGTACGAAGGTGGCCGCCGTCAAACCGAGCGACACCGGCACCGGCCTGCTGCCGATGAACCCGAAGCTCGCCGGCGGCAACGTCAACGACATCGTGGTCTCCTCCGACGGCACCAAGATCGTCATCGGCGGGGCGTTCACCAGCGTCAACGGCTCCTCCAACCCGGGCTACGGCCTGGCCCGGATCGAGGTCTCCTCGGGCAAGTCGCTGGCGTTGCCGGTCAACTCCGAGATCCGCAACGGCGGCGCCGAGGCCGCGATCCTCTCCCTGGAGTCCGACGGCACCAGCTTCTACGGCACCGGCTACGACTACGGCAACGGCGGCAACTCCGAAGGATCCTTCAAGGCCGACTGGGCCACCGGCAAGCTGACCTGGCTCGAGGACTGCCACGGCGACACCTACGCCGTCTGGCCGACCGCCGCGGCCGTCTACCAGGCCAGCCACAAGCACGGCTGTGACACCTCCGGTGGCTTCCCGGAGACCAAGCCGCGGGCGTGGTACCACGCCACCGCCACGACCCAGGACGTACGCGGCACCAACATCGCCGACGACAAGTACGGCTACCCCGACCACCCCGGAACCCCGCGCCCGGAGTTCCTGGAGTGGTATCCCAAGTGGACCAACGGCACCTACACCAGCGCCAAGCAGTCGACCTGGACCGTGACCGCCAACGGTAGCTACGTGCTGTACGGCGGTGAGTTCCTCAAGGTCAACGGCGTCGCTCAGCAGGGTCTGGTGCGGTTCGCCGTCAAGGACATCGCTCCCAACAAGGTCGGCCCGACGCTCAAGGGCGCCAAGTGGGCGCTGACCGGCTCCTCACCCTCCGCGGGCAAGGCCACGCTGAAGTGGCCGGGCAACCCCGACAAGGACAACGCGACCGTCACCTACAAGCTCTACCGCGGCTCGCTCGACTCCACGCCGATCAAGACCGTGAAGGTCTCGGCCCCGTTCTGGAAGCACACCGCGATGACCTTCACCGACACCGGCCGCGCCAGCCGCTCGTCGCAGAAGTACAAGATCGAGGCAGTGGACCCGCTCGGCAACGTCTCACGCTCCGACTGGGTGACGGTCACGATCAAGTGATGCTCGTATGACAGGTCCGATGGCTCAGCCGGTCTGGGTCTGCATGCTCACCTACCGGCGCCCCGAAGGGTTGGCCGAGGCGATCGGCATGCTCCGCACCCAGCTCGACCTGGTTCCTGGCGCGCGGCTGCTCGTCGTCGACAACGACGAGCAGCCCAGCGCCTCTGGTGCTGTGGCGGAGGCGGCCGGATGTGACGTACGCGTCGTCTACGTCCACGAGCCCACTCCAGGGATCGCCGCCGCCCGCAACCGGGCGCTCACCGAGGCCGGTCCCGAGGCGGTCGTCGTCTTCATCGACGACGACGAGCAGCCCTCGGAGAAGTGGCTGCCGACCCTGCTCGCCTGTTGGGAGGAGACGGGCGCCGCTGCCGTCGTCGGGCCGGTGCTCTCCACGTTCACCGCCGAGCCGGAACCGTGGATCACGGCGGGTGGCTTCTTCCAGAGGCTGCGGCATGTCACCGGCACCGTCGTCACCACCGCGGCGACCAACAACCTGCTGCTCGACATGCGCCAGGTCGGCCCGCTGCGTTTCGATCTCGGCTTCGGCCTCTCCGGCGGCTCCGACACCGTCTTCACCCGCACCCTCTCCGCCGCCGGCGGCCGGATCGTGTGGTGCGACGAGGCCCCGGTCCATGACCTGGTCCCGGCCGACCGCGCGACACCGGAGTGGGTGCGCGCCCGAGCCTCCCGCATCGGCAACTCGGACTCGCGCGTGCAGGTCTACCTCGCCCCCTCCGGCCGCCGTCCGGTGGCCCGGCTCCGCGCCACCGCCCGCGGCATCGTCCGCGTCCTGGGCGGATCCGCCCGTCTCGTCGTCGGCCGCCTCACCGGCTCGCTGACCCACCACGCCCGCGGCACGCGTACCCTCCTCCGCGGCGTCGGCATGCTCCGCGGCGCCTGGGGCTCCTACGTGACCGAGTACGCCCGCTGACCCACGCTGGTCGAGCCGCCGGAGCCGCTAGGCGGAGGCGTGTCGAGACCAACACGGTCTTATCGGCGCTCGCTGGGACTGTGTCGGCTGCGACTCCGCGCTGTTATGTGCGATGCGGGCCTTCCGCGAGGTAGCGGCGGCGAGCGCGCGCGTCACGACGGCGCCGCCGTGGCGCCGGCAGCTTTTGTGTCGGCGGGGACGGCTCGGCAGCAGCCTCCTTGCGCTGGAGCAGGAACACTCCGAGCGCCAGCGCGAGCGGGGGCAGCGAGCTGATGATCGGGCCGAAGAAGAGGTTCCAGCCGAGCTGCAGGGCGAGGAAGATGCCGAGCGCGGTGCCGGTGCGGTGGGCCATGCTGCGGCCCAGATAGATGGTGGCGAGCCACAGCAGCCACCCCGCCAGCACGAGCCCGGCGAGCCCGAACCAGATCCACAGGTCGCCGATCAGCGAGTGCACCTCGATCCGGGTGCCGAACATGTAGTGCTCGACGTAGCCGTTGTCGGGGTCATAGCCCAGAAGAGACATGCCCTGCTTCGCGGCCTGCATGTCGGTCGGCGTGGCCATGACGCCGGCGCCGTAGCCGAGTGGCTCGTGGAGCATCAGCGCGACCGTGGCGCCGATCTCGGGCCGACCGCCGAGGATGAGGGACCCGGCCGCCTGGGTCTGCTCCTCGGTGCGCTCCTGGGCCGACTGGCCGAGGTAGCCGTCGAGTGCCGCGCCCTCCAGTGCCCGGTAGAGCCCGAGCCCCAAGGCCCCCACCAGCACCAGCGAGAGCAGCGCCGAGGTGGTCCGCTTGGCGGTCTTCGGCCGGTGCTGCCACAGCAGCAGCACCGCGGTCATGATCAGGAACGCGCTCATCGACCTGGCCCCGGACAGCGCGGTGACCGCGGTGAGGATCCCGAGAGCGGTCATGTCTGCGAGGAGCCGCTTGCGGGGACGCTGCCGGATGAGCAGGCAGGCTCCCAGCAGCAGAATCGTCGAGGGCATCGAGAACCCGAACCGCCACGGGTCCTCGGCGAACCGGGAGTTCATCGTCGCGGTCATGAACGAGCCGACGGCGTAGAGGCACACCACGACCCCCGGCGACAGCACCCGCTGCGCCCACAGCAACGCCCCGACGCACATCGCGGCCGAAACGACCGGCAGCAGCTCGAACAGCACACCGGCCTCGGTCGGCGGGTGGGTCGCCGAGCGCCAGGTGGCGAGCGCCAGCGCGGAGAAGAGGCAGGCAAGAAGGAGTACGCCGCCCAGAGCCGCGCCGCGGTAGCGGCTCGCCTCCCGGATCCAGACCGGCGCCAGGGCCGCACCGATCAGCCCGCCCACGGTCAGGCCACGGACGAGATCGAAGTCGGTCCCGGCGAGGAACGCCGCGGCACCGGCCAGGAGAGCGGTCAGCACCTCCCAGCCGGTGCGCTCGACGCGTTGCGTGCGCCCGGTGCGCCCGGTGCGACCGGCGCGAACCGGGACCGCCGTCGCGACGGCCATGCTCAGCTCCCGGCGGCCGGGTAGCCCTGCTGGCGCGGTTCCCGGGGACGTACGAGACCGGAGAGGAGGCGGGCGAACCAGCTCTGCTCCGGCTGGCCGTAGTAGGTGTGCGCGGCGGTGTCGCGGACCTGGTTGGCGACGATGCCGAGGCAGCGGGCATCGACGGCCTCGAGGCTGTCGATGGCCTCCAGCACCTGCGGGCGGTGGATCGTACGGCAGTTGGCGACCACCAGGGCGCCGTCGGTCAGCCGGGACAGGATCGCGCCGTCGGCCACCGGGAGCAGCGGCGGGGAGTCGAGGATGACCACGTCGTAGCCGGCGCGCGCCTCCTCCAGCAGGTCGGCCATCCGCGGCGAGCCGATCAGCTGCGCGGGGTTGGGTGGGATCTCGCCCATGGTGAGCACGTGCAGGTTGGCGTCGCCCCAGACCTGGACGACGTCGCCGAGCTCGGCCTTCCCGATCAGCACCGTCGTCAGCCCGGCCGCACCCTCCAGGCCGCAGTAGTCGGCGACCGCGGGGCGGCGCATGTCGGCGTCGACCAGCAGCACGCGCTGGCCCTGCTCCGCGATCGCCAGGGCCAGGTTGATCGAGGTGGTCGACTTGCCCTCGCCGCCGATCGAGGAGGTCACGACCATCGAGCGGACCCTCGAGGAGGCGTCGAGGAACTGCAGGTTGGTCTGCAGCCTGCGATAGGCCTCGGCGGCGACGTTGTGCGGGTCGATGGCGGTCACCGCGCCACGCGAGCGCCGCTGACCGCGGCGCCGGGGGATCGCCCCCAGGAGACCGACGTCGGTGAGCTGCTCGATCTCGGCTGCGGTCCTGACCCGGGTGTCCAGGAGGGCGCGGACCACGGCGATCGCGACGCCGAGGCCGAAGCCGCCGGCGAAACCGACCAGAGCGGCCAGCCGCGTGCGCGGTGCGAACGCCTCCTGGGGCGGGTCGGCCCGGGCGACCACGGTCACCTGGACTGCCGGCTTCTTGTTGGAGCTGGGGGAGAGGTTCGTGATCGTGGTGGTGAGCTCGTCGGCGACCGCGTTGGAGAGGTCGGAGGCGCCGGTGCTGGTGGTGGCCACGGCGTCGATCTCGATGATCACGGTGTCGAGCGGGTTCTCGGCGGTGATCTCCTCGGCCAGTGCCTTGGGGGTCGTGTCGAGGTCGAGGTCGTAGATGACCTGGTCGAGCACCACCGGCATCGTCGCCAGCTTGGCGTACGACTGGACGATGTCCTGGGTGAAGGTCGAGCCCTGGACCAGTTCCTGGGTCGTCGCGCCGCGGGCGATCGAGACGAAGACGGTGCTCTGCGCGCGGTACTGCGGCGGGCTCGCGTGCGCCTGCGCGAAGGCCGCGCCGGCACCGATGATCGCGAGCACCGCGACGATGTACCAGCGCTTTCGCAGGGCAGCGACATAGTCGCGCAGGTCCAACAGGTCACTCCATCCGATTTCTTTGCCAGGCTGCTTGTCCGGGACTCACCCGCCGAAGCGGAGCCCGAGGCAATGGGTGGCGCCGTCAGGGCGGGGCCACGGGGCCATCGCACATCCTCACCCCGTTTTGGGGATGACAGGGCCGGGTGTCCGGCCCGTTCACCCAAATGGGGGATTGATCGGCCGTCGGTTTCTGGGGCCGTACGTCGACTGCGTAATGTCTGTCCGTCACGTTCGGGGGGTTGGCCGCGTGGATGTGAGGTCCGCGCTCGAGAACCGGCAGGCAACTGTTTCGAAGGTAGGCAGGGATGGACACCGCGACGATCCTGGTCGTCTGCAGCGGGAACGTACGACGATCGCCGGCGATCGAGGCGATGCTCCGTGAGGGCGTCGGCCAGGTCGGTGGGCTCGCTCGCCACGGCATCACGGTGATCTCGGCCGGCAGCGAGGCGCTCGAGGGCTACGACATGGACCCGATGATCGCCTCCGAAGTGGCTCTCGCCGGGGTCCGGCTGACCAGGCACCAGGCCTACCCGCTCGACGTCGACGACATCGAGAGCGCCGACCTGATCATCACCGCCGAACGCTCCCACCGCAGCGAGGTCGCCAAGCTCGTGCCCTCCGCGGTCAAGCGCACCTTCACCCTCGTAGAGATCGCCGCGCTCGGCGACCTGCTGGGACGGACCGCCCTGGGTGGCCCCGCGGGTTCGGAGGCGGACGCGGCCACCCGGCTGCGTACGCTCGTCCAGCTCGCTCCGCTGCAGAAGGCTCGACGGCGGGTCCGACGGCCGGCCGACGACGACCTCCAGGACCTGAAGAAGCGGACCCCGCGAGAGGCCCGGCGACTAGTGACCGAGGCCCGGGGCCACGTCGAGTCGCTGCTGCGGGTGCTCGAGCCGAGCTTGTCGCTGGTTGCCAAGCCCCAGCGCCTCGCTCCCGACATCCCCTCGCCGGCCGAGCCGGTCGAGACCACCCAGCCCCGGTCCGCGCACTCCACCCGGTCAGCGGGTTGACCGTGGCGTGTTTGAAGGCAAGTTAGGGTTACCTACATGAGCCGTCCCGCCAAGCCTGAGACCATCCTCGTCGTCACCGCCACCGAGCGGCTCAGTCCGACGATGATCCGGGTCAGCTTCCGCTCCGAAGACCTGAGCGCCTTCTCGTCGAGCGTCTTCACCGACCGCTACGTGAAGCTCGCCTTCCCGCAGGTAGACGGCGAGGTGGTGCGCACCTACACCGCCCTCAACCCCTCGGTCCAGGACGGCACCCTCGACATCGACTTCGTCGTCCACGGCACCGAGGGGTACGCCGGCCCCTGGGCCGCGGCGGCCATACCCGGCGACACCCTCGTGGCTCGTGGCCCCGGCGGCGCCTACTCGCCCGACCCGGAGGCCGACTGGCACCTGATCGCCGGCGACGAGACCGCCCTGCCCGCCATCCGCGCCGCGCTGTCCGCACTGCCCTCCGACGCCCGCGGCTACGCCGTCATCGACATCCCGGCGCCGGGCCACGAGCAGCCCCTCGACCACCCCACGGGCGTCGAGGTGACCTGGCTGGTCACCGGCGGCCACACCCACCACGCCGCCGAGGACGCCGAGGGCCACGAGCAGCCGCTGGTCACCGCCATCCGCGACCTGAAGTGGCTCGACGGCCGCGTCCACGCCTTCGTCCACGGCGAGGCCGCGGTCACCATGCACGGCATCCGCCCCTACCTCCTCAAGGAGCGCGGCGTCCCGAAGGCCGACCTCTCCATCTCCGGCTACTGGCGCCGCGGCCGCACCGAGGAGACCTTCCGCGACTGGAAGCGCGAGCTCGCCGAGACCGAGTCCGCCTGAGTCAGGTGCCGTTCTCGCTGAAGTGCTGGTAGTCCTTCAGCGAGTTCCAGTCTCCGCCCCACTCCCAGCCGATGTCGGCGAAGGCCTGGACCACGACGTCACCGTCGTGGATCATCCCGGGCGCCCTCCTGGACCGGTCCAGATACCAGCGGGCGAGCTCGGGGATGACGCGGTCGCCCCTGACGTACGGGTTCTGGAAGGTGTTCAGGTCGATCGCCAGGCCGTAGGCGTGCTGGGAGAACGAGGTCTGGCCGACCGAGGGGCGGCAGACGAAGCCGCCGGTGCCGTTGCCGTCGCCGGTCGGCGGTGCGTCCAGGGCCGCTTTCGTGGTGATGTCCATCTGCTCGATCGGGAACCTCGCCTCGTAGAGCTGCCGAAAGACCCCGACGACGTCCTCGGCGACCCGGGCGTTGATCAGCATCTCGCCGGTGTGGCGGGCGCCGTCGAAGCCCCAGAACGTCATCCGTACCCAGGCCAGCTCCTGCCGCGAGATCGGGCAACCCGGCACCCAGGTCGAGCGCGCGATCACCTCGTCCGGCGCGATGTCGACCTCGGCCGTGAAGCCGTCACCGGGCAGCATCGGCATCATGTCCGGCAGCGTCCACGCCCGGTTGCGCAGCTCCTTCGGCGTCGGCCCGGCGATCCCGTAGCCCTCCGCGTCCTCCTTCAGCACCCGGGTGCCGAGCCACGGCGGCGGCACCGTCCCCGGTTTCGCGACAGCCGGAGAGGAAGGCGAAGGTACGTCGCTGGGTGACGGCTCCGCCGACGTCGAGGGAGCCGAGGCGCTGGTCGTCGACGACGGTTTGGCTTCGGGCGTCCCGCCGCAGGCGCTGAGTGCGAGCAGGAGGGCAGCCGTTCCGGCGAGGTACGTCCTGGCTCTCAGCGATCCGCGAAACGTCATCGTGGCCACGCAGCCATCGCGGCCGTGGCGAGGCCGCGCAGCTCCTGCCGGGTGGCGCCGTCGATCGCCTGCACCGACATGCCCTGGATCACCGCGCCGAAGAGCCGCGCCAGGGCGCCAGCGTCGGTCCCGGCCGGCAGCTCACCCTCGGTGACCGCGGTCCGTAGCCGCTGCTCGATCCCCGCGAGCGTCTCGGAGCGCATCTTCGCCGGGCGGGTGGCGACGCCGCGTTGGGCGGTGCCCAGCGCCAGCGCGGCCGTCGAGACCATGCAGCCCGGCGGCAGCCCGCTCTCGCTGAACCGGTCGGCCGCCTCGTACAGGAACTCCGAGATGGCCTCGCGAGCCGGCCCGTCGGGCCGGAGCACGTTGCCGTGCTCGCTGGCGTAGCGCTCGAGGGCGGTCTGGTAGAGCACCTCCTTGGAGCCGAACGCCCCGTAGAGGCTGGGGGCCTTCAGCCCGGTCGCGGCCTCGAGTGTCGCGACGCTGGTGCCTTCGTACCCGTGCTCCCAGAACGCCCGCATCACGGCGTCGAGCACCGCGTCCTCGTCGAAGGAGCGGGGTCGCCCGCGGGAGGGCTTGCGCATTTCCATAGTGATCCCTACATTAACCCTCGCTGCATTATTTAGCGACTACTACAGAAATGAGACCGAGATGGCCCGCAACGCACTCGTCACCGGAGCCTCGCGCGGGATCGGCCGCGCGATCGCCGTACGTCTGGCCGCCGACGGTGTCGGCCTGATCGGCATCCACTACGGCTCGAACCGCGCGGCCGCCGAGGAGACCGCACGGCTCGTCGAGTCGGCCGGAGCCCGGGCGGTCCTGATCGAGGCGGACCTCGGCGAGGACGGCGCGAAGGCGGCGGCCGAGATCGCGGAGGCATGGACCGAGGCGGCGCTCGCCGATGAAGGCGGCCTCGACATCCTGGTCAACAACGCCGGCATCAACGGCAACCAGGAGCTCCACGAGCTCGACCCGGCCACCGCGCGCCGTGTGCTCGAGGTCAACCTGATCGCGCCGATGTTCCTGACCCAGGCGGTCACCCCGCACCTGCGCGAGGGCGGCCGCGTGATCAACGTGTCGACCGGCTACACCCGGGTCGCGGCGCCGACCCATCTGGCGTACGCCGCGGCCAAGGCCGGCATCAACAACCTCACCCGCGCGCTGGCCGCGCCGCTCGCCGCGCGTGGGGCGACGGTCAACGCGGTGCTCCCCGGCGTGATCGAGACCGACATCAACGCCGACTGGATCAACCTGCCCGGGCCGCGGGCGCAGGCCGACGCGCTGTCGGTCTTCGGCCGGATCGGCACCCCGGAGGATGTCGCCGACGCCGTCGGCTTCCTCGCCTCACCGCAGGCGCGCTGGGTCACCGGCGAGACGCTCGACGTCACCGGCGGCTCGGCGCTCTGAGTCACTTGACTTCGAGTGCACTCCAACCTGGACACTGGAGTCCATGACGACGCAGGCGGACAGCAACGGGCTCAGCATCGCCGAGGTGGCCGCGCGGACCGGCCTGACCGCACACACGCTGCGCTACTACGAGCGCGACGGGCTGATGCTCGGGGTCGGCCGCAACGGGTCGGGCCACCGCGCCTACACCGAGGGCGACCTCGGCTGGATCACGCTGATCACCCGGCTGCGCTCGACCGGGATGCCGATCCGGGAGATCCGGCGCTACGCCGAGATGGTCCGCGACGGCTCTGGCAACGAGGAGGCCCGCCTCGCCCTGCTGCGCGCACACCGCGACCGGGTGCGCGCGCAGCTGGAGGAGACGGCTGCCCATCTGGACGCGATCGAGTTCAAGGTCTCCTACTACGCCGCAGCCGTGGGCGAGACCGATCCCGATGCCGAGCTCATCGCCCAGCAGCGTCGAGCCGAGCCCTCTGCTCCTCGCTGAGCTCAAGGTCCACCGCCGCCAGGCTCTCCTCGAGTTGGGCGACGGATGAGGCCCCGATCAGCGGGATCACCGGGAGCGCGTCCCCGATCATCCAGGCCAGCACGACCTGGTTGCGGGTCGCACTGGTCTCGGCCGCGACCTCGTCGAGCACCGCGAGCCGCGCGGTCGTCCCCGGGTGGTCATAGGCGGGATCGAGCGGCTTCGAAGGATTCGTGTAGGCCCCGGTGAGCAGCGGCGTGTAGGCCACCAGCGTCAGCCCCGGCGTCGCCCGCAGGTAGGCGAGCAGGGAAGCATCGGCGACGCCGATCTCGCCGTCGACCGAGAGCCGCGGGTTCGGGATGTCGGTGCGCATCCGCAGATAGGTGTGGTGATACTGCAGCACGCTCGGCCGGGCCTCCTCCGGGTTGGCCGCCCGAGCCCGCTCGACCTGCCAGGACCAGTGGTTGCTCAGCCCGAACTGGCCGATGACACCGTCCTTGACGAGTGCGGCGAAGCCCGCGGCGTACTCCTCCAGCGGCATGCCTTTCGTGTCCGGCACGTGCGCGTAGTAGAGGTCGAGCCGCTCGACGCCGAGGCGTTCGCGGGAGCGGTCGGCCTGCTCGCGTACGTTCTCCGGAGCCAGCCCCTCCCAGGTGCGGTTGCGCTGGTTCAGCCATCCGTTCTCGACGCGCTCGACGACGTCGGTCGGGCGTGCGCCGACCTTGGTGGAGATGACGAGCTCCTCGCCGATCCCGCGGTCCCGGCGCCACTGCCCGAGCACGGTCTCGCTCTCGCCGCCCTGGGTGCCGTTGGCCCAGTAGGCGTAGTTGTTGGAGGTGTCGACGAAGGTGCCGCCGGCCTCGACGAAGCGGTCAAGGATCGCGTACGACGTCTCGACGTCCGCGTCGGTCCCGAACCGCATCACGCCGAGCGCGAGCTTGCTGACGCGCCGTGATCCGGCGCCTGATCCGATGGTCGTGTATCTCATGCGATCCACGCTCCGGCCTCGCGCGCGCTCGAAGTCAAACGTCTTTACGAACGTCTTCTAGACTGGTGCCAGCACCCCCTGTCTTTCCGGCCGGGGGCTCTCGTGCTTGCCTGTCTTTTTGGAGTCACCCGTGATCCTCGCCCCGCTCGCCGATCTCGTCCTGCGCGATGCTGCCCTGAGCGAGGTGATGGCGGAGGCCAAGGGCGGCCGGATGCTGGCGCTCGACGTCACCGGCCCGGAGGCGCTGCGCCCGTTCGTCGTCACCGGTCTCGTACGCCAGGAGCGCACCGTCCTCGCGGTCACCGCGACCTCCCGCGAGGCCGAGGACCTGGTCAGCGACCTGACCGACCTGCTCCCGCCCGACTCGGTCGCCTACTACCCGAGCTGGGAGACGCTGCCGCACGAGCGGCTCTCCCCGCGGTCGGACACCGTGGGCCGTCGGCTCGCCGTGCTCCGCCGCCTCCGCCACCCCACTCTGCCTGACGCTGGCGACACCGCCCACGGACCGCTGAAGGTCGTCGTCGCCCCGGTACGCAGCGTGCTGCAGCCGCAGGTCAAGGGCCTCGGCGACCTGGAGCCGGTCGAGCTGATCACCGGTCAGGAGGCGACCCTGGACGTCGTCGTCCAAAAACTCGCCGACGCGGCCTACTCCCGCGTCGACCTGGTCGAGAAGCGCGGCGAGTTCGCCGTCCGCGGCGGCATCGTGGACGTGTTCCCGCCGACCGAGGAGCACCCCGTACGTGTGGAGTTCTGGGGCGACGAGGTCGACTCGATCCGTCACTTCGCGGTGGCTGACCAGCGCGCCATCCCAGCCGAGCACGGCGGCGAGACCGAGCGGCTGTGGGCCCCGCCGTGCCGCGAGCTCCTGCTCACCCCGGAGGTCCGGGCGCGCGCCAAGGCGCTCGGCGAGGCCCACCCCACCCTGATCGAGCTCACCGACAAGATCGCCGCCGGGATCGCGGTCGACGGCATGGAGTCGCTCGCGCCCGCGCTCGTCGACGACATGGAGTTGCTGCTCGACCTGATCCCGGAGGACAGCCACGTCCTGCTGCTCGACCCCGAGCGGATCCGCAGCCGCGCCCACGACCTGGTCGCGACCGCCGAGGAGTTCCTCGGCGCCTCCTGGGCCGCCGCAGCCAGCGGGGGAGTCGCCCCGATCGATCTCTCCGCGGCCTCCTATAAGGACCTCGCCGACGTACGCGCCCACGCCATCGCCCAGGGCAAGCCGTGGTGGTCGGTCAGCCCGTTCGGCCTCGACGACGCCGCCGCTGATCTCGCCGACCCGGACGTCGTCGGCGTCCCGGCCCGCAAGATCGACTGGCAGCCCGCAAAGGCCTACCGCGGCGACACCGCCGCCGCGCTGACCGACATCGAGAACTGGCGCGACGACTCCTATCGCGTGGTCGTGGTCCAGCCCGCGCACGGCACGGCGCAGCGTACGGTCGAAGCCCTGGGGGAGCGCGACGTCCCGGCCCGCCTGGCAGAGGGTGACGAAGAGAGCGCCAAGCCCGTCCACAAGACGGTCACCATCGTCCACGCCCGGCTCAACCACGGCTTCGTCGACGAGGGCAACCAGCTCGTGGTGCTCACCGGCGAGGACATCTCGGGGCAGAAGTCGTCCACGCGCGACATGGTCAAGATGCCCGCGCGGCGCAAGAAGCAGATCGACCCGCTCGAGCTCAAGCCCGGCGACTACGTCGTCCACGAGCAGCACGGCGTCGGCCAGTTCATCGAGATGAAGCAGCGCGAGGTGCAGGGCGCGACCCGCGAATACCTCGTCCTGGAGTACGGCGCCTCCAAGCGCGGCGGGCCGGCCGACCGGCTCTACGTCCCGGCCGACGCCCTCGACCAGGTCACCAGGTACGTCGGCGGCGAGCAGCCGAGCCTCGACCGGCTCGGCGGCGCGGACTGGCAGAAGCGCAAGGCCCGTGCCCGCAAGGCGGTCCGCGAGATCGCCGCCGAGCTGATCAAGCTCTACGCCGCGCGGCAGGCGACCAAGGGCTTCCAGTTCGGCCCCGACAACCCGTGGCAGCGCGAGCTCGAGGACGCCTTCCCGTTCCAGGAGACCGCCGACCAGCTGGCCGTCATCGACGAGGTCAAGCAGGACATGATGCGGCCGGTGCCGATGGACCGGCTGGTCTGCGGCGACGTCGGCTACGGCAAGACCGAGATCGCGGTGCGGGCGGCGTTCAAGGCGGTACAGGACGGCAAGCAGGTCGCGGTGCTGGTGCCGACGACGCTGCTGGTCTCCCAGCACCTGTCGACGTTCATGGAGCGGATGTCGGGCTTCCCGGTCAACGTACGCGGGCTGTCCCGGTTCCAGACCGACAAGGAGGCCGCCGAGGTCATGGCCGGCCTCGCCGACGGCACCATCGACATCGTGGTCGGCACCCACCGCCTGTTCAACAAGGACATCCGGTTCAAGGACCTCGGCATGATCGTCGTCGACGAGGAGCAGCGCTTCGGCGTCGAGCACAAGGAGGCGATGAAGCGCCTGCGCACCTCCGTCGACTTCCTGTCCATGTCCGCGACCCCGATCCCGCGCACCCTGGAGATGTCGATCACCGGCATCCGGGAGATGTCCACGATCACCACGCCGCCCGAGGAGCGACACCCGGTCCTGACGTACGTCGGGGCCTATGAGGACCGCCAGATCGTCGCCGCGGTGCGGCGTGAGCTGCTCCGCGAGGGACAGGTCTTCTACATCCACAACCGAGTCAACTCGATCGAGAAGGCGGCCGCGCGGATCCGCGAGCTGGTGCCCGAGGCGCGGGTCGCGGTCGCCCACGGCCAGATGAACGAGAAGCAGCTCGAGCAGGTGATGGTCGACTTCTGGGAGAAGGAGTTCGACGTGCTGGTCTGCACCACGCTGGTCGAGTCGGGCCTCGACGTCTCCAACGCCAACACCATGATCATCGAGCGCGCCGACACCTTGGGGTTGTCGCAGCTCCACCAGCTCCGCGGACGTGTCGGCCGCTCCCGCGAGCGCGCCTACGCCTACTTCCTCTACCCCGGCGAGAAGCCGCTGACCGAGACCGCCCACGAGCGTCTGGCCACGCTGGCGCAACACTCCGACCTCGGTGGCGGCATGGCGATCGCGATGAAGGACCTCGAGATCCGTGGCGCCGGCAACCTGCTCGGTGGCGAGCAGTCCGGTCACATCGCCGACGTCGGCTTCGACCTCTACGTGAGGTTGGTGGGTGAGGCCGTCGCCGAGTTCAAGGCCGGCCCGGACGGCGCCGCCGAGGAGCTCAACGAGGTACGCATCGAGCTCCCCGTCGACGCCCACCTGCCCCACGACTACATCCCCTCGGAACGGCTGCGCCTGGAGATCTACAAGCGCCTGGCCGAGGTCCGCTCCGACGAGGACGTCGAGTCGGTCGCCGCCGAGCTCCTCGACCGCTACGGCAAGCCGCCCGCGGAGGTCTCCTCGCTGCTCCAGGTCGCCCGCTTCCGCGCCCGCGCCCGCCAGGCCGGCGTCTCCGAGGTCACCCTGGCCGGGAAGAACGTACGCTTCCACCCGGTCTCGCTGCCCGACTCCCGCGTCGTCCGGCTGAACCGGATGTACCCGAAGTCGCTGGTCAAGCCGCAGCTGGACACCATCATGGTCCCTCGCCCGGTCTCCTCCGGCTTCCCCGCCAAGCCCCTCGACGGCCCCGACCTGCTCGACTGGGCCAGGGTCGTCATCGACGCGATCATCGACCCGCTCACCTGACCCCGCACGCCGAGTCGGCTCGTCATAACGAGCCGACTCGGCAAGGTTTGGGGTTTCATATCCACAAAATGGAGGTTATTATCCATTTTGTGAGAAGTCAGGCTCCGGTGCTCGCGCCTCTGTTCCGGTCGGAGGCGCAGGCGCTGCTGCTCTCGGAGCTGCTGCTCCCGGCCGAGGAGATGAGCATGACCGACCTCGCCGAACGGGCCGGGCTGCCCTATCCGACGGTCCATCGCGAGGTCGCGCGGCTGCTCGAGGCGGGGCTGCTCGTCGACCGTCGTGTCGGACGGACCCGGCTGATCAGGGGAAACGAGCAGAGCCCGCTGCTGGCGCCGACGCGCGAGATCGTGCTGACGGTCACCGGCCCGGTCGTGCTGCTCAGGGAGGCCCTCGAGGACCTCGACGGGATCGAGCGGGCGTTCCTCTTCGGCTCGTTCGCGGCCAGGGCGAAGGGGGAGCCGGGGCCGCCGCCGAACGACATCGACCTGATGGTGATCGGCAGCCCCGACGCGCGGGCCGTCTACCGCGTCTGCCGGGAGGTCTCCGACAGCGTCGGGCGCATCGTCAACCCGACGATCATGAGCCCGGAGGAGGTCGAGGAGCAGACCGGCTTCCTCGAGGAGGCCCGGGCCAACCCGGTGATCGAGATCTATGGAGGAGGACCGGATGCCCCTGCCGCTGACCCCGGAGCAGCAGAAGGCGGTTGACGCGCTCGTACGCTCCGGCGCCCTGCGCGCCGTGAGACCGGATGAGAAGAAGGCCCGTGCCTTCCTCGCCGGCGCGGAGTCGGCCCTCGCCGACGTACCCAACGTCACCCGGACCGAGAACCGCTACAACCTCGCCTACAAGGCCGCCCACGACGTCGGCGAGGCGGTCCTCGCGGGCTACGGCTACAAGACGACGTACGGCGCCGGTGGCCATGTGAAGGTCGGCAGGTTCCTCGCCGCCATCTTCGACACCCCGCCGCCGCGCGACGCAGCCGCCCACTACGACGTGATGCGCTTGGACCGCAACGCCAACAACTATCTCGGCAAGCCGGTCACGCACGCCGCCGCCGACGCGGCCGCGGAGGCAGCGCAGACGTTGTACGACGCCGCCCTGGCGCGCCTCGACACCTGAGTCAGCTGACTCAGGTGCGAGTGCCGCCCGCGCGGCGCAGCGCCGCCAGGGTCGTGTCGGGGCCGGCGTTGAAGGCGAAGCGGGCCCCGGGCGCGAGCTCGTGGACCAGGTTGACGATCGCCTCGAAGAGCTCGGTGTGGGCCGGGACGGCCCGGACGCCTCCGCCGATCATGACGATGTCCCAGGGCTGCTTCTGTAGTGCTTCGCGCACCTGCGCGACGGCGTCGTCGACACCGGTGCCGATCTCGCAGGAGAGCGCGTCGTAGCCGGCCTCGGCGACCTCGGCGTTGCCGACGGCGATCCGCTCCTTCAACGTGGCCAGGTCGATCGGTGCGTCGGAGAGGTCGACAGCCTCGGGCGCCAGCCCGATGAGGAGGACTCGGTTCATGACAAGGACGCTACTCACCCGTCCCACGCGCAAGAATGGCCGCGTGACCGGCGAGCCAGAGGTGCGCTACGCGCAGACCAGCGACGACATCGCGATCGCCTACCAGGCCGTCGGGAGCGGGCCGGTGACGATCTGGATGCCCTCGCTCAGCAACATCCGGGCGCAGTGGCGGGTGCCCGCGCTGCGGATGGCCTACGAGCGGCTCAGCCAGGACCTGACGCTCGTGCTCTACGACGGCCGCGGCACCGGCTCCTCGGACCGCCGCGCCGGCGACCTCGGCCTCGACGCACACCTGCGCGACCTGGAGGCGGTCATCGAGGCGGTCGGTGCCGACCGGGTCAACTTGCTCGGCTACTACCACGCGGTCGCGGCCGCGGTGGCGTACGCAGCGACCAACCCGCAACGCGTCGACCGGATGCTCCTGTTCGGAGGCGCGGCGCGGATGCGCGAGGCGATGAGTCCAGCGCAGACACAGGCGCTGCTGTCGCTGGTCGAGCAGGACTGGGACCTCTTCGCCGACGCCGCCGCGACCGCCTGGCTGGGATGGGGGTCGGGTGAGAACGCCGGCCGCGTCGCCGAGGCGTTCCGCACCGCCGCGACGCCCGCGGTCGCCCGCGACTGGTTCGCGGAGGCCGCCCGGATGGACGTCAGCGACCTCCTCGACCAGGTGGTGGCGCCGACGCTCGTGCTGCACCGGCAGGGCGCCAGCCAGATCCCGGTCGAGGTGTCCCGGCGGCTGGCCGACGGCGTACGCAACGGAACGCTCGTCGAGCTCGAAGGGAGCACCCCGACGCTGTTCGTCGAGGGCGGAGCCCGTGACCTCGCCATGGTGAGCCGCTGGTTCCTGACCGGCGAGGTGCACCGCGGGTCCGCGCCCGCCTCGGGTCAGGCGACAACGGCACTGACCACCCGCGAGCACGAGGTGCTGAGGCTGATCGCCACGGGACGTACGAACGCTGTCATCGCCCGGGACCTAGGCATCGCCGAGCACACCGTCGAGCGCCACGCCGCCAACCTCTACCGAAAGCTCGGCGTACGCAGCCGCGCCGAGGCCACTGCCTGGGCGATCCGCAACGGGGCGGCCTGAGGGAACACTGACGGGAACCCGTCAGTCTGGCTGCCCACTGCCCGGGAAGCGGCAACCCCGGATCCTGGGCACAGTGGGGAGCATGACGACGACGATCACTCCCAGCAACGACTCCTGGCGGATGGCGAAGGCGACCGCCCCGATGATGCGGACCCTCGCCGGGCGCCGCCTGTTCCCGCTCTGGGCCGTGGTGCACCACCGTGGCCGCAAGACCGGACGCGACCTGAGTCTTCCGGTCGCACTGCTGCACACCGAGGACGAGTTCGTGATCACGCTCCCGTGGGGTGCCGGCACCAACTGGGTACGCAACGTGCTGGCCGCCGGTGAGTGCACGATCACCTGGAAGGGCCGCGACCACGCCGCCACCCAGCCGCGGATCCTCGACCGCGACGAGGCGCGTCCCTACTACGACGGCTTCTCCTGGTGGATGGTCGAGAAGGCGTTCAAGGCCGACAGCTTCCTGGCCCTGCGTCGGTGAGAGTCCACACTGCGGCGCCGTTGCTCCGTGACGTACGCCTGTGTCTGGCAGGATCGACGCATGACGATGGAGGCTTTCGGCGAGCAGTCCTTCCCTGAGGAGCCCTTCGGCAACGAGTGGGACACCGAGCCCGGGTGGCTCTCCGAGGAGGAGCTGGGCGAGACCCGCGGGCGTGTGCCCATCCTCTACGTGGAGGCGGTCCCGGTGCGTGTCGACCCGGACGGCCGGGTCACCGAGGTCGGGCTGCTGCTGCGCGGCTCACCCACGACCGGGACGATCACCCGGTCGCTGGTCTCCGGCCGAGTGCTGCACGGCGAGCGGATCCGCGACGCGCTGATGCGCAACCTGGAGAAGGACCTCGGCCCGGTCGCCTTCCCGACCCTGCCGCTGACCACGGTGCCGGTGACCGTCGCCGAATACTTCCCGTGGCCCGGCGAGCGCTACCAGGACGCGCGCCAGCACGCGGTCTCGCTGGTCTACGTGATCCCCGTGACCGGCGAGTGCGAGCCGCGCCAGGACGCCCTGGAGCTGTCCTGGATGACCCCGACCGAGGCCGCCTCCGACGAGGTCGTCGGCGACATGGAGGGTGGTCGCGGCGCGCTGCTGCGGCAGTGCCTGAGCGCGTTCGGGGCGCTGGATTGAGCCCAGGCGACGACGAGGGCAGGACGTACGCATCGGGGGAGGGGCTCGTCGAGTTCCTCGACCTGATGCGGCTGATGCGTGAACGTTGCGTGTGGAAGTCGTCGCAGACCCACGCGTCGCTCGCGCAGTATCTGCGCGAGGAGTCCGACGAGGTCCTCGAGGCCATCGATGAGGCCGACCCCGAGCACCTCAAGGAGGAGCTCGGCGACCTGCTGCTCCAGGTCTACTTCCACGCCGCCATCGCGGAGGAGGCCGGCGAGTTCACCATGGACGACGTCATCGCCGGCCTCACCGCCAAGATGAAGCGCCGCAACCCGCACGTCTTCGGCCCCGAGGCCGCCTCCGGCCGCCGCTACACCCTCGAAGAGGTCGAGCAACTCTGGTCGGCCGCCAAGGCCGCCGAGCGCGCCCACCCCGCCGAATAGGCACGTACGTCGGCCGAGACGTCAGTTACGTCGGCCGAGACGTCAGTTACGTCGGCCGACACGGCAGTTACGTCGGCCGACACGGCACCTCGGTGCCGTCTCGGCCGACGGGAGCGACGCCTCGGTTCGCGTACGTGACTTCTCGGCCGACGGGGGCGACCTTTCGCGGAGCCAGGGGGATGAGCATGGCCGCGAGGGCCGCGCCCAGGGCGACGACGGTGAGGAAGCCGAAGCCGTTGACGTACCCCTGCTCGGTCGGGTAGCCCGACGGCAGAGTCTGGGCGGTGACCAGGGAGGTCATGACCGCGGTTCCGATGGTGCCGCCGACGGTGCGGATGTTGGCGTTCATCCCGGTGGCCACGCCGGTGTGCTCCGGTGGCACCGCGGCCACGACGGCGTTGGCGAGGTTGGCGAAGACCAGGCCGGTGCCGAAGCCCGAGAGCCCGGCGGCGACGCACATCTGCCACGGCTCGTCGTGGACGAAGGCGACCATGGCCAGGGAGACCGCGGTGAGCAGCCCGCCGATGACCAGGATGCGACGCATCCCGATGAGCTCGGCGAGCCGGGCGCTGACCAGACCGCACAGGAACGAGGTGATGGCCGTCGGGAGCATCAGGTAGCCGGCGACGGTGACCGACGCGCCGAACCCGTAGCCGGCTGACGGCGGGGTCTGAGTCAGCTGCGGGATGAAGCCGAAGGAGGCGTACATCGCGATGCCGATCAGCAGGGCGACCAGGTTGGCGGTCCATACGCCGCGGCGGCCCATCAGGCGCAGGTCGACCAGCGGCTGCCGTAAGGTCCACTCGACCCGGATCCAGGTGGCCAGGAGCACCACGGCGGCACCGAGCAGACCGATGGTGGCGGGCGAGGTCCAGCCCCACGACGGCGCCCGGCTGACACCGAGGAGGAGCGCGACCAGCCAGCCGGCGAGGAGTACGGCGGGAAGCAGCGGGATCGGCTCACGGGTGAGCACCGGCGACTCCGGCACCAGCCACAGCGCGGCGATCGCGGCGCCGGCCGCGACCAGCGCGGGCAGCAGGAACAGCGCCCGGAAGCCGAGCGTCTCGGCGACCGGACCTGCCAGCACGATTCCGGCCGCGAAGCCCATCGAGAGCAGCGACGAGGTCACCGCGATCGCACCGGCGACGCGCTCCTTGGGCAGCTCGTCACGCAGGATCGCGAAGGCGAGCGGCAGGGTGCCGCCACCCAGCCCCTGCAGAACGCGCGCGCCGATCATGACCTCGATGCTTGGGGCCGCGGCGGCGAGGAGGGCGCCGGCGGTGAGGGCGGCCAGGCTCCACACGTACATCCGGCGCTTGCCGAAGGAGTCGCCCATCCTGCCGATGATCGGGGTCGCGACCGAGGCCGAGAGCAGGAAGGCGGTCAGGATCCAGGACCCTGTCGCCTGGTCGGTCTCCAGTTCGGTCTGGATCAGCGGCATCGTCGGCACGGAGACCGACTGCAGCAAGGAGTAGGAGCAGACGCCGATGGCGACGATGGCGAAGGTGAGGCGGGGGCTGGTGTGGGTCACGGACATCGAGGCAAAGTTTCCACGGCCGGGTCGATCGCCCGCGCCCAGGAGGCGTCGGGCGCGATCCCGTGGGTCCCCGGTCAGCACACCGACATCT
>NZ_JBEXRR010000055.1:0-32823 GCF_040613175.1 Nocardioides sp. NPDC006303 | reverse complement strand
AGGTCCTCGGCACTGGCGATGGGGTCGGCCTGGATCTTGTCCAGCGCCTTGGTGATCACCCTGGCCTTGTCCAGGGACACGACGCCTTCGGCGAGGCCGGCGGCGACGAGGTCGTACTTCGCGACGCTGGTCGCGAGTTTGATCTGGGACCGCGCGGCCCCCTTGTCGACCAGGAGTTCAGCGCGCATCCAGGCGGAGGCGTCTTTGGCGCCGGTCTCCTCAGCGATGTCGCCGGCCGTGGCGAGGACCCGGAGTTTCAGCGCGGCTTGTTGGGCTTGGAGTTTCTCCAAGCGTTCCAGCAGGTCCTTTTTCTGCTCGGTGCGCCAGTAGGTGGGGTCGGTGGTCAGCAGGTCTTGGAGGGCGGTCTCGATGGCCTTCAAGGCGGCGTCGATCGCGTCGCCGGGGTTGGTGCCCCAGTGGTCGATCGAGCGGCCGAGACTCATCGCCATCCTCCCCTTTCAGAGGTGTGCTGTGATGGGTCTGATTCTACGCCGCAGAGCCTTTCGTGGCCACCTATTTTCCCAGGTCAACGACCATTTTCGCGGTGAGCGAACGGTCTAGCATCTGTGGATGGTAAGTGGCCCGGAGGGCCACCCTTCCGCCCCATCGACCTCACCCTTCTCAGGCAAGGATCCGCTGCGCCACACCCGGGCCGCCGCCCCGATAGCCAGCCAAATCTTTTCTCGATCTGGTCCGGAGTCCAGGACCGCCGAAGGCGGCCGGCGAAGCCGGCGCCCGAAGGGCGTCCTTGACGCCGGTCCAGATCGAGAAGACCCTCCAAGAACGGGTCGGCGGCCCACCCCAACCCCGAAAATACGATCCCGCAGAGACGACAAACGACCCCGCGAAAGAGTCAGCTCTTCCTGAGCAGCGCCGCGAGGAGACCGATGGAGCCGCCGACGATCCACGGGAGCGGAAGGAGCCAGCGGAGGTCCTCGATGCTGTGGATGTCGACCGCGCCGCTGACGATCAGGGCCCAGACGACGACGAAGACGAGGAAAGCGAGGCCCATGACGAGGTGGCCGATGTTGACCGGGTGCCGGCCGGTGGGCTTCTCGTCGCCCGCCCGGTCCTCGAAGCGTGGCGGGGGAGCGTAGTCGTAGCTCATGGGGTGCTCCTCTCGGTCGTGTCGACGAAGCGTGCGGCTCTGGGGTCGCTCTCCTCGTAGACGTTGATCGCACCGACATCGGCCGTGGCGGTCAGCTGGAGGTCGGCGTCATCGGCGAGACCGGGCTCGCTGCCTTTTTCGCCGGCCACGTGAGTGCGGGCCAGGTTGAACCCACCGACGTCGCTGCGGGTCTCGTCGAAGACCTGCGCCTCGCCGAGGGTGCCGACCGAGGCGTCGACGGCGACGGTGGCGTCGTCGGGGACGATCACGGTGATCTCGCCGAAGGAGCTGTTGATGTCGAGCTCGCGGCCCTCGAGCGTCTTCGCGTCGATGGCGCTCATGTCCAGCATGATCTCCCCGGCGTCGACCTGGTAGGACGACTCCAGCATCGCGACGCTCCGCGGATGGGACTCGATGCTGCTGCCGGTGTCGATGTTCGACGGGTCGATCATGGTGAGCGGCAGCGCGGCGAGCGCGAGCAGCCCGAGGAAGATCAGCCCGCCGGCCCGGCCCCAGAAGGCGCCGAGCACGAGGAAGCCACCGAAGACGGCCAGGAGCGCCGCCGGGTAGGCACTGGTCGGGACCGGCGCCCAGCCGGCGACGTCGACGAGCCCGAGGACGCCGACCACCAGCGCGGCGACCGCGATGGCGCGGCCGAACAGCAGCGGCGGGCGCCGCCGGCCGGCCAGGGTGACAGCCGCGTTGGGATCGTAGGATCCGGGCGGCCACGGTGCCGGAAGAGTGCGCGTCTGAGCTGCGGGAACGTCCATGCTCGTGGTTGAAGAAGACGCGGCGGGGGCCGGAGGAGGTCCGCCCCGCTTTCGGCCCCACTTGCCGCGGTTGGCGTACCAGAGCGCGACCACCCCGAGCACCGCGAGCCAGAACCAGGGGACGCTGGTGTCGCCGAACGCGTCGCCGAGCAGCGAGATCGCCGCGATCCCGCCGGCGATCCAGAGCAGGAGGTTGCGGGCAGGCGGCCCGACCGGGATCATCCCGTCCTCGGCACCGTCCTCGGGCACCAGCACCCAGGCCGCGACGTACACGATCCCGCCGGCGCCCCCGAAGAACACCGCCACGACCAGCAACACCCGCACCAGCAGCGGGTCGACGTCGAAGTGGCGTGCGATCCCACCCGCGACGCCGGCGATGTGCCGTCCCTCCGGAGAGGCATGGGTCGTACGCCGCAGGCCACTGAGGTTGCGCAGCTGCTCGACACTGGGGCGGGCGCGCTCCTCGGAGACAGGCGAGGGCGGCTCCGGGTTGGGAGGCAGCGGTGCCTCGGGCGGGATCGTCACACCCCTACTCTGACTCCTCAGCACCCCGCAGACCATCAGGGACGGCCCTGAGTTCTCGACGAGCAAGGATCAGGGTGAATCCTCATGGCATACACCCGCGGTTGGTGTGACGATGGATGTCATCATGACGACAACCCATGCCACGGCGGAGCTGCCGGCACCGCCCCCGGAGCGCGCAGGGCCTATGGCTTCGGGCTCCGCTTCAGCAGTACGCCGCGCCTACCGAGACACCGACGCGTCGGTGATCGGCGGCGTGGCCGCGGGTCTGGCCGAACACCTTGGCCTGCCGGTGCTCGCCGTGCGCGCGTTCTTCGTGGTGACCGCCGTGTTCAGCGGCTTCGGCGTTCTCCTCTACGCCGCCCTGTGGATCTTCGTCCCCGCCGCGCCCCTCCTGGAGCAGTCCACGCCCGGCGGTGAGAGCGCGACCCGCGGTGGCCGCCGCCCCGCCGCGCGTTCGGGTGGCGTCGACAAGGGCCCGGCGATCGCGCTGCTCGCCCTCGGGTTCGGCGCCGTGGTGCTCTTCGACACCCTGCTCGGTGCCGGTGCGCTGATCTGGCCGGCGATGCTCGGCGTCGCCGGTGTCGCGCTGCTGTGGCGCCAGGCAGACGCCGCCCAGCGGGAGCGCTGGATCGACGGCACCGGACGCCTCGACCTGGTGCGGATGGTCTTCGGCAAGGGCGGCTGGCGGGCGTACGTCCGAGTGGGCGTCGGCGTCGGGCTGATGCTCTTCGCGGTGATCCTCGCCGGCGGCCAGCTCGACTTCGGCAACGCCACCGCGCTGATCATCGCCGGGCTGATCGTGCTCGGCGCGGGCTTCCTCGTCGTCGGGCCGTGGATGCACCAGCTCGCCAGCGACCTGGGCAGCGAGCGCGAGGAGCGGATCCGGAGTCAGGAGCGCGCCGACATGGCCGCTCACCTGCACGACTCCGTCCTCCAGACCCTTGCCCTGATCCAGCGCAACTCCGGCGATCCCGCGATGGTGCAGAAGCTGGCCCGCGCCCAGGAGCGCGACCTGCGGGAGTGGCTCTTCTCGACCCCGGCCGAGGCCGACGAGACGTTCGCGGCCGCGCTGAAGGCGGCCACCGCCGAGGTCGAGGACGCCCACGGCGTGACCGTCGACGTGGTGGTCGTCGGCGACGGCCCCTTCGACGAGACGGTGCGCCCGATCGTCGCCGCCACCCGCGAGGCGGTCACCAATGCCGCCAAGCACGCCGGCACCGGACGGGTCGACGTCTACGCTGAGGCGACCGAGGAGGCCTTCGAGGTCTTCGTCCGCGACCGGGGAGCTGGCTTCGTCGTCGACGAGGTCTCCGCCGACCGGCACGGCGTACGCGACAGCATCATCGACCGGATGTCGCGCCACGGCGGCAGCGCTGTGGTGAGATCGTCTCCGGGAGAGGGCACCGAGGTGCGGCTGAAGCAGCCGCGGATGGAGAGCAACCATGAGTGAGGTCAAGGTCGTCATCGTCGACGACCATGCGATGTTCCGCACCGGCGTACGCGCCGAGCTGAGCCGGTCGCCGGTGATCCGGATCGTCGGGGAGGCCGAGGATGTCGACACCGCGGTCAAGGCGATCGCCGCGGGCAAGCCCGACGTGGTGCTGCTCGACGTACATCTTCCCGGTGGCGGCGGTGTCGAGGTGATGCGCAAGGCGCCCGCCGTCGACGGCTCGCCGCGCTACCTCGCGCTGTCGGTCTCCGACGCGGCCGAGGACGTCATCGGCACCATTCGCGGCGGTGCCCGCGGCTACGTCACCAAGACCATCACCGGCGCCGAGCTGGTCGCCGCGATCCAGCGGGTCTCCGGCGGAGACGCGGTCTTCTCACCGCGCCTGGCCGGCTTCGTGCTCGACGCCTTCGCCGGCACCATCGCCATCGCCGACATCGACGAGGATCTCGACCGCCTGACCGAACGAGAGCGCGAGGTGATGCGCCTCATCGCCCGCGGCTACTCCTACAAGGAGGTCGCCGGCGAGCTGTTCATCTCGATCAAGACGGTCGAGACCCACATGTCCAACGTGCTGCGCAAGCTGCAATTGTCGAGCCGTCACGAGCTCACTCGCTGGGCCAACGACCGCCGTCTGCTCTAGGGCCTAGGCCGGCTCGGGTGGGCGAGCCTCCATCAGGTGGGCGAGCTCGTCGGTCTCGGCGTCGGTGAGTGTCGTGAACCCGTCCCCGCGCAGGATCTGAAGCGTCCCGTCGGAGATGTCCAGGAACAGCCCCACGAGACGTACGTCCCGGCCTGCCAGGATCTCCCCGAGGCGATCGATCATCACCGCGACGTTGACCTGGGAGACCTGGTCGACCTCGCTCCGGCCGGCCGCGGCGGCTGCGGCGCCGACCGGATGCCCGGCCTGCCACTCCTGGATCGCCGGAGTGGCGTGACGCAGCCAGTCGCCGACCGGCCCGGCGGGCACTTCCCCGGCACGGGTGCTCTCCAGCGCCGAGGTCATCGCCCCGCAGCGGGAGTGGCCGCAGACCACGACGGTGTTGATGCCGAGGTCGTCCACGCCGAACAGCATCGGCGCCGCGACCGAGCTGTCCGGGCTGCCGGGCTCGGGCACGAGGTTGCCCATCGTGCGCACGGTCAGCAGGTCGCCCGGGCCGCTCGACGTGATCAGGTTCGGCACCACCCGGGAGTCGACGCAGGTCAGGAAGACCGCGTGCGGCTCCTGGCCGTCGGCCAGCCCCTCGTAGACCGGGCGCAGCGGCGCCGCGTGGCGGCGGTGGTACTCCCGCACGCCGAGGGCCAGCGGGTGGTGTCCGTCGGCGCGGTCGGCACGTACGTCCTGCCAGGCGCTCCACGGCAGCAGGCCGCGGGGACTGATCGGCGGCGCCTTGAGCGCGCGCTCCTGACGCGGGGCCTCGTCGCCGTGCGGTCCGGAGTGCTCGACGAGCACGGTGCCGCCGGCGGCCTCGTAGCGGACGCGCCAGTGGTCGAGCTGGTCTCGTCCGGCCGGGTCGAGGTAGTCGACGAGGAGGTCGAGCTCGACGACCTGGCCTTCCGGGATCTCGTCGAGCCTGCTCACCAGCTTCGGTGTCGCCAGGAACGAGAGGCTGCCGTGCACCTCGACCAGCCACTTCTCGCGGCCGTCGGCGGCCAGGCCTGCCGGGCGTACGTCGATCCGCACATGGACCAGGCGCCACAGCACCAGGACCAGCGCGGCCACGAGGCCGATCAGTACACCTTCGATGAGGTTGAGCGCGAGCACTCCCGCGATGGTGAGGCCGTAGATCCACAGCTCGCCGCGGGCGTGCGCCTGGGAGATGTCGGCAGGCCGGACCAGGCCGGTGCCCATCATGATCAGCAGCCCGGCCAGGGCGGCGAGCGGGATCTGCTCCACGAGTCCGACCAGGACGAGGGCGAAGAGGAGCACCCAGACGCCGTGCAGGATCGCGGACGCGCGGGTGCGGGCTCCGGCGGCGACGTTGGTCGAGCTGCGCACGATGACGCCCGTGACCGGGAGGCCGCCCAGGGCACCGGATGCGGAGTTGGCCAGGCCTTGGCCGACGAGCTCCCGGTTGAGGTTGCTGCGTGGGCCGCCGTGCAGCTTGTCGACGGCGACTGCCGAGAGCAGGCTCTCGACGCTCGCGATCAGGGCGACGGTGAGGACCGCGCCGGCCACCGCGAGCGGGGTGCCCTCGGGCAGCGCGACCGAGCCGATCTCGTCGAGCAGGTCACCACCGAGCTCGACCCGTTCGGCACCGGGCAGCCATGCCGCGGCGAGCAGGGTGAGCGCGACGATGGCCACCAGCTGGCCGGGCACCGCGCGGACCCGCTGAGGCAGCCGCGGCCAGACGAGCAGGATGCCGATCACCCCGAGCCCGGCCAGGATGGCGTGGATGTTGGGCTCCTGCGCGTTGCGGACGATGTGCTCGAGGTTCTCGAACGCGCTGGACTGGGAGCGGCCGCCGAGGGCGACGTTGAGCTGGCCGAGGACGATCGAGATCCCGATCGCGGCCAGCATCGCGCTGACCACGGTCGGCGAGATCGCCAGGGCGTAGCGCCCGAGCCGGGTGGCACCGAGCACGACCTGGAGGATTCCGGCCATCACCGTGATCGCACAGGTCGCCTCCCAACCGAACTCGGCGACCGTCTCTGCGACGACAACGGTGAGGCCCGCGGCCGGGCCGCTGACCTGCAGTGGTGAGCCGCCGAAGAGGCCGGCGACGATGCCGCCCGCTGCGGCGGCGATCAGGCCCGCGGCGACAGGAGCACCGGAGGCGACGGCGATGCCGAGCGAGAGCGGCACGGCGACGAGGAAGACGACCAGCGAGGCCGGTACGTCGAAGCGAATGGACTGACGGAGCTGATCGAGCGGTCTGGACCCGCCGGTGGGCAGGGTCGGGCGAGGTGATGACACGTCAGAATCCTCCTTGCGGAGCCGAGAGCGATGGTGGCGGTCACGGTGAGAGTAGGCAGACGTCGCCGAATTCCCCAAGGCGAATGTGACCAAAATCGTGTGATCGTTCGAAAACGTGCCGAAGCGGTACCCCGTGATGGGCTCCGAAGCGGTGGCTCTAGTCTTTGCCCATGGAGATCGTGCGGCACATCCTGCTCGTCATTCACCTGCTCGGCTTCGCAGCGCTCTTCGGCGGCCTGCTGGTGCAGATCAAGACCCCTGACAAGGTCGCCAACGGCCTCATGCGCGACGGCTCCGGCACCGCGTTCCTCGCCGGGCTGCTGCTCGTCGGCGTGCTCGAGATGGGCGACGGTCCGGTCGACCACGCCAAGGTCGGCGTGAAGCTCGTGATCGGCCTGGTCATCCTCGGCCTGGTGATGTCGCAGCTGCGCAAGCCCAAGATCTCCGACGGGCTCTACTGGACGATCTTCGGGCTGACGATCATCAACGTCTGCGTGGCGGTCTTCTGGTCCTCCGCGCACGTCGCTGCCTGACGATCCCCACAGGGCCCGCCGACCCGCGACTTGTCGGTGCCAGCCCCTAGGCTGGAGGCAGCATGAGTACGCCTGACCAGACCCCTGTCGCAACCATTCCGGGCCTCGAGGCCTTCGCCTCGGCGCAGCCGGCCGACGAGCCGCGTACGAAACGGCGTGGCCCGAGCACCGAGGAGCTTCTCGACGGGCTCAACGAGCCCCAGAAGGCCGCCGTGCAGCACCAGGGGGCGCCCCTCCTGGTCGTCGCGGGAGCAGGGTCGGGCAAGACCCGGGTGCTGACCCGGCGGATCGCGTGGCTGATCTCGCAGCGCGGCGCCCACCCCGGCAGCATCCTGGCGATCACCTTCACCAACAAGGCCGCAGCCGAGATGAAGGAACGCGTCGAAGCCCTGGTCGGCAAGCGCGCCCGGATCATGTGGGTCTCCACGTTCCACAGCGCCTGCGTGCGGATCCTCCGCAAGGAGATCGACAAGGTCGGCTTGAAGTCCAACTTCTCCATCTACGACGCCCAGGACCAGAAGCGGCTCATGCAGCTGGTCCTCAGCGACCTCGACCTCGACCCGCGCCACTACCAGCCCGGCCAGGTGCTCAACTGGGTCAGCGACCAGAAGAACGAGCTGCGCGATGTGGAGGCGGCCGAGAAGGACGCGCGTAACCACCTCGAGCAGACCTATGTGGCGGCCTACAAGGAGTATCAGAAGCGTCTGCGGCAGGCGAACGCCCTCGACTTCGACGACCTGATCATGTCGACGGTCGAGCTCTTCCGGGCCTACCCGGAGGTGCGCGAGGTCTACCGGCGCCGGTTCCGGCATGTGCTGGTCGACGAATACCAGGACACCAACCACGCTCAGTACGCCCTGGTCCACGAGCTCTGCGCCGACCGGATGGACGACACCGCGCTGACGGACACCTACGCCGAAGACACCCCTCGCGCCGAGCCGGCCGAGCTGATGGTGGTCGGTGACGCCGACCAGTCGATCTACGCCTTCCGCGGCGCCAACATCCGCAACATCCTCGACTTCGAGCAGGACTTCCCCAACGCGACCACGATCCTGCTGGAGCAGAACTACCGCTCCACGCAGACGATCCTCACCGCCGCCAACGCGGTCATCAAGAACAACAAGGGTCGCAAGGAGAAGGCGCTGTGGAGCGACGCCGGCAACGGCGATCGCATCGTCGGCTACGTCGCCGACGACGAGCGTGACGAGGCCCGGTTCGTCTCCGACGAGATCGACAAGCTCGTCGACGGCGGGCTCAAGGCCGCCGACGTCGCCGTCTTCTACCGCACCAACGCCCAGTCGCGTGTCTTCGAGGAGGTGTTCATCCGCACCGGCCAGCCCTACAAGGTCGTCGGCGGTGTGCGCTTCTACGAGCGCAAGGAAGTACGCGACGCGCTGGCCTACCTGCGCACCCTGGCCAACCCCGATGACCAGGTCTCGCTCCGAAGGATCCTCAACACCCCCAAGCGGGGCATCGGCGACCGCGCCGTGGCCTGCGTCAACGCGCTGGCCGAGCGGGACGGCCTGACCTTCTGGGATGCGCTGCAGAAGGCCGAGGACGCCCCCGGTCTGGCCACCCGCAGCCTGACCAACATCAAGGCTTTCGTCGCGATGGTCGAAGAGCTGTTGCAGATGGTCGCCGCCGGCGAGCGGGCCGACGTCATCCTGGAGACGGTGCTCGACCGATCGGGCTACCTCGCCTCGCTCGAGGAGTCCGACGACCCGCAGGACGAGACCCGCGTGGAGAACCTCGCCGAGCTCGTCGCCGTGGCCCGTGAGTTCTCCGACGACCCGGTCGCGGCCCCGAGCGCCGACCCGGCCGACGTCGACGCCGGCACCGTCGAGCCCGGGCTCCGCGACTTCCTGGAGCGGGTCGCCCTGGTCGCCGACACCGACCAGATCCCCGACGACGAGGACGGCGTGGTCACCCTGATGACGCTCCACACCGCCAAGGGCCTGGAGTTCCCCGCGGTCTTCCTCACCGGCATGGAGGACGGCGTCTTCCCACACTCCCGGGCCCTCGGTGACGGCACCGAGCTCGAGGAGGAGCGCCGTCTGGCGTACGTCGGCATCACCCGCGCCGAGAAGCGGCTCTTCATCTCGCGTGCCGTCGTCCGGTCCGCCTGGGGCGCCCCCTCGCACAACCCCGGCAGCCGCTTCCTCGACGAGCTCCCGGTCGACCTGGTCGACTGGCGGCGTACGGAGAAGGAGATGTCCTCGTGGGGCCGGCCGAACTTCGCCAACGACAGCTGGGGCGGTGGCCAGCGTCTCGGCCAGCCCACGGCCGCCGGCCGCCGCAACTTCTCCTCGGCCGCCCTGCGCGCCGACGTCGCCGCCAAGTCGAAGCCGGCCCGTGAGGTGCCCTCGCTCGACCCGGGCGACCGGGTCACCCACGACTCCTTCGGCCTCGGCACCGTCGTCACCATCGAGGGCTCGGGCGACAAGCAGGTAGCGAGCATCGACTTCGGCGACACCGGCGTCAAGCGCCTCCTGCTCCGCTACGCGCCGGTCGAAAAGCTCTGACGCGCCGAGTCGGCTCGTCCTGACAGAGATCAGCGTCGAGTCGGCTCGTTCTCACCCGAAATGCCGCCGAGTCGGCTCGTCATAACGAGCCGACTCGGCGGGTTCTTCGGTCAGGATGCGCCGACTCGGCGTCAGCTGGGGTCTACGCCGTGCTCGTTGAGGGCGGCGTCGGGGTCGACGGCGTCACCACCACCGGGGCGGACCTCCACGTGGAGGTGGTTGCCGGTGGAGTTGCCGGTCGAGCCGACGTAGCCGATGACCTCACCGGGGGAGACCGTCTGGCCGACGGAGACGCCGTAGTCGCTCTGGTGGCAGTACCAGATCTCGGTGCCGTCCTCGAGGGTGATGATCGTCCGGTTTCCGTACGCCCCGCCCCAGGCGGTCTCGGTGACCGTGCCGCGGGCGATCGCGTGGATCGGCGTGCCGTAGGGGGCCGCGAAGTCGAGACCCGTGTGGGTGCTGGACCAGTTGGAGCCCGAGGAGCCGAAGGTGCCGGTGATGCGGTAGACGCCCGCCGGGATCGGCAGCTCCCACATGTTGGACTTGAGGAACTTGTCCTGCTTGTCGGCCTGGACGTCGACGCCCTGGAGCGCCTTCTCGCGGTCGCTCGCTGCCGTGTCGGCCTCGGAGCGCTCGTCGTTGCGGGTGACGGTCGCGGAGCGGTCACCGACGATGACCATGTCGCTGTCGCCACCGAGCGCGGTGGCGCCGACGAGGCGTACGTCATCGGCGGCGACCATCGTCGGACCGCCGGTCAGCGCGATGCCACCGATGGCGGCGGCGAGAGCTGCAGCGCCGGCGGTCAGCGGGACCGTCGGGCGGCCACCGGCTGCCGCAGCGGCGGCGCGCCGGGTGCGGGGACGGGTGGGGCCGCCGATGCCGACCATCGTGCCGGTGGTCTCGACCGCCGGAAGGTCGTGCAGTTCGGGCCGGTAGGTCGCGATCTCGCTGATGCTCGGCAGGTCGATGCTGCCGGTGTCGGCGCGGAAGTAGGTCTCGGCCTGCTGCGGGTCGCTGTTGTAGCCGTCGGCGTAGTCGTCCTGGTAGTACGCCTCGTGGGGCTGCGGCGCCTCGTAGTAGGGCGCATCCACGGTGTAGGTCTCGGCCGGGAGGTCGATGGCCATCGAGTCGAAGTCGATCTGCTGCGGCAGCGACACCGGCGGGGCCGGGAACGAGGTCGTGTCGATCTTGAACGACGTCGGCGGCGCGTCGAACGCCTCCTGGAACCCGCGGGGCTCCTGGATCTCCGGCTCGTAGGCCGGCGCAGCCGGGGCCACCGGCGGAGCCGGGATCTGGCGGGCCTCGCGCACGGCGCGGATCTTGCCGGTCAGCGGGGCGAACGTGTTGGCCATCCGCAGCGGCTTCGGGGTGTGCGTCGGCTCGGGCGCCTGGAAGGTCGGCTCAGGAGCGACGGGGGCAACCGAGGGGACCGGAGCGACGGGCGCCACCGGCTCCGGAAGCACCGGCGCGGGAGGTACGGGAGCAGCCGGAATGCCGCGCGGCGGCGTCTTGGTCGAGATCGACCTGCTCGACGTCGCCTTGGTCGGCGCGGGCTTGGACGGCTGGGTCAGGAACATGGTGAGCTCGGAGGTCGTCATGCCTCCGACGCCGAGGTCTTCGAGCACCTCGGGGGTCACCTTGTCCGGGTCGATGCCCATCGAGGAGAGCAGGTCGGCCAGGACCGGGTCGATCTGGGCCGCCCGGCGCTGCACGGGCACGATCGGGGTCGCCGCGGGAGGCGGCGGCGTCGGGAACGAGGCCGGGAAGGACGGGCCGTCGCCCTCGACGAGAGCACGCAGCTCACCCGTCGAGATGCGGCCGTCGGTGGCCTCGTAGTCGCGGGGGGACCCGACGACCGGCAGCTTGCCGGTCTGCTCGAGGACCACGCGGTTGGGCCGGGCCTTGGCTACCGGCTCTTCAGGAGTCTCAGGGGCGGGGGTTGGCTTCGCGGTCCCAACGGCGGGGGACGGCGCGGCGCGCCGCTTCCCGACGTAGGAGGTCGATCCGGTCGCTCGCGGGGCAGGCCTAGAGGCAGGGCTGTCGGTCGCCGGCGCTGCGCGCCGCTTCCCAACGTAGCTGCTGCTGCTCGTGGTTGCTCCGGGGGAAGGGGTGACCGAACGCGGACTGTCACTTGTGACGTCGGCTCGGTGGTTGCCCATCAGTTCATATCTCCGCTGTTCGGGGTCAGACGGCGAGCCATGACTGTAACGGACCGGAGGGCGGGGTCAAGAAATGTGGCACGCCCGTTTCGCTGATTTCACCAACGGCTGTGGCCGAATCAGTCGCTGATCTGCGTATTTCCGCCAGATTCGGAACTCGATTGCGACTTATTGATGTCACCCGAAACGCGTGTCTTCGGCCGATTTGCGCCTCGATACGCCTTCGAAACCCGCCGGTCCCCGGACCGCGGGCTGCGTCGTACGGGGTCAAACGGGGGTCGCTACGCAGGGCTACGGACTGTTACCCAAGGTTGCCGATTTGTTGGTATATGTCCGGTGTGTCCGGCCTCACGCCCTGCCAGTGGCGTACGTCACGTCGTGTGCCCTGGGCTCGTAAGTCCGGCTCGGCGGGGTCTATGGTGCTGGACGGACACATCTGAAGACGAGGGCGTCGACCGCTGATCCATGCGGTACGGCCCCCGTACCGCAACACACAGACCAGGTGGATCAGTGGATCTCATGGAGTACCAGGCGAAGAAGCTCTTCGCCAAGCACGGCGTCGCCGTGACCGAAGGTGTCGTCGTCGAGACGGCTGAGGAAGCCAAGAAGGCCGCCGAGGAGATCGGCTTCTGCGTCGTCAAGGCGCAGGTCAAGGCCGGTGGCCGAGGCAAGGCCGGCGGCGTGAAGCTGGCCAAGACCGCGGACGAGGCGTTCGAGCACGCCTCGAACATCCTCGGCATGGAGATCAAGGGCCTGAAGGTCAACCGGGTGCTGATCACGCCGGCGACCCCGCCGGTGGAGGAGTACTACTTCTCCTTCCTGCTGGACCGGTCGAACCGGCAGTACCTCTGCATCGCGTCCGTCGAGGGTGGTGTGGAGATCGAGGAGGTCGCCAAGACCAACCCCGACGCCGTGAAGAAGATCGGCATCGACCCCGGCAAGGGCGTCGACGAGGCCAAGGCGCGCGAGATCGCGACCGAGTGCGGCTTCCCTGAGCCCGTCTTCGAGCAGGCCGTCGCGATGATCGAGAGCCTCTACAAGGTGTTCGTGGAGGAGGACGCGACGCTCGTCGAGGTCAACCCGCTGGCTCGCCTGGAGGGCGACAAGCTGGAGGCCCTGGACGGCAAGGTGTCGCTGGACGACAACGCCTCCGAGATCCGCCACGAGGACCACGAGCAGTTCGTCATCCGTGACGAGGAGGACCCGCTCGAGGCCAAGGCCAAGGACAAGGGCCTCAACTACGTCAAGCTCGACGGCCAGGTCGGCATCATCGGCAACGGCGCGGGTCTGGTCATGTCGACCCTCGATGTCGTCGCGTACGCCGGTGAGGCTCACGGCGGCGTCAAGCCCGCCAACTTCCTCGACATCGGTGGCGGCGCGAACGCGCAGGTCATGGCCGACGGTCTCGACGTCATCCTGAACGACGAGCAGGTCAAGTCCGTGTTCGTGAACGTCTTCGGTGGCATCACCGCGTGTGACGAGGTCGCCAAGGGCATCGTCGGCGCGCTGGACATCCTCGGCAACGAGGCCACCAAGCCGCTCGTCGTGCGTCTGGACGGCAACAACGTGGACCTGGGTCGCCAGATCCTCAGTGAGGCCAACCACCCGCTGGTCACCATCGTCGACACCATGGACGGCGGCGCCGACAAGGCCGCCGAGCTGGCCAACGCCTGAGGTCAGGAGAGAGAAACATGAGCATCTACCTCAACAAGGACAGCAAGGTCATCGTCCAGGGCATCACCGGCGGCATGGGTGCGAAGCACACCGCCCTGATGCTCGACTCGGGCGCCCAGATCGTCGGTGGCGTCAACGCCCGTAAGGCCGGCACCACGGTCACCCACAAGGACGCCCAGGGCGCCGACGTGGAGCTCCCGGTGTTCGGCACGGTCGCGGAGGCGATGAAGGAGACCGGCGCCAACGTGTCGGTGCTCTTCGTGCCGCCGGCGTTCACCAAGGACGCCGCGATCGAGGCCATCGACGCCGAGATGCCGCTGATCGTGGTCATCACCGAGGGCGTCCCGGTCCAGGACACCGCCGAGGTGTGGTCCTACCTGCAGGGCAAGGCCACCCGGATGATCGGCCCGAACTGCCCCGGCATCATCACGCCGGGCGAGTCGCTGGCCGGCATCACCCCGCACACCATCACGGGCAAGGGCCCGGTCGGTCTCGTCTCCAAGTCGGGCACGCTGACCTACCAGATGATGTACGAGCTGAAGGACTTCGGCTTCTCCACCGCCATCGGCATCGGCGGTGACCCCATCATCGGCACCACCCACATCGACGCCCTCGAGGCGTTCGAGAAGGACGACGAGACCAAGCTCATCGTCATGATCGGTGAGATCGGTGGCGACGCCGAGGAGCGGGCCGCGGCCTACATCAAGGAGAACATCTCCAAGCCTGTCGTCGGCTACGTCGCCGGCTTCACCGCGCCGGAGGGTAAGACCATGGGTCACGCCGGTGCGATCGTGTCCGGCTCCGCCGGCACCGCGCAGGCGAAGAAGGAGGCCCTCGAGGCCGCCGGCGTCAAGGTCGGCAAGACCCCGTCGGAGACCGCTGCTCTCGCTCGCGAGATCCTGCAGTCCCTCTGACGTACGTCAGTTCCTGACCGCCCCGCGACCGTCATGGTCGCGGGGCGGTTGGCATCTCCGGCGGAATTGCTCTGAATGCGCACGCTCGAGCATCCGCACGGATTAATGTGCTGACCATGGCCAAGCGAATGGCACGTTTGATCTCGGGTGCCGTAGGTATCGGGTTCTCAGCTTCGATCACGTCGTTGGTCGTGGGTTTGCCGCCGGTGGCAGCGGCGCCGATCCTGGGTCTGGATCGGACCGTGGCCCAGGCGGAGCCCGACCGGAAGACCCACACCGTCCAGCCGGGGGAGACGCTCTCCGGGATCGCCGGGAAGTACGGCGTCAAGGTCAGCGACCTCGCGACCTGGAACAAGATCGCCGACCCCGCCAAGATCCGAGCGGGTGCCAAGCTCGTGGTGAGCCCACCCGCAAAACCGGCCGGGAAGACGTACACCGTGGCGCCCGGAGACACCTTCTCCGGCATCGCCAAGAAGTTCGGCATCGATGTCGGCGAGCTGATGGCCTACAACGGCTACGAGGATCCCACCAAGCTGCTGGCGGGTAGCGAGATCAAGATTCCGACGGCAAAGCCGAAGCTGAAGAAGTACAAGGTCGTCGCCGGTGACACGTTCGTCAGCATCGGCAAGAAGTTCGGTGTCACCGCGGATGCTCTGATGGCGCACAACGGCTACGAGGACCCCACCAAGCTGCTCGCCGGCACGACGATCGAGATCCCGGCCAAGGCGGACAAGCCCAAGCCCAAGCCGAAACCCCAGCCCGGCACCGGGGAGACGGTCTACACGACCGTCGCCGGGGACACCTACGCAAGCGTTGCCAAGAAGTTCCGCATCACCGAGGAGGAGCTGCGGATCTACAACGGCACCAGGGCACCCGACAAGCTGCCCGCTGGGTACAAGCTCTACATCCCGTCGAGCTGACCCGCTCGCGGAGACCGAGGTCAGACCGCGGGTCTCGATTCACGCGTGTTCGCCGCCGCGCCCGACGCGTCGCCGGAGGCGCAGCGGCCCCTGCTCGGGGAAACGCCATTCGAAGCGCACGGCGACCAGCCGGAGGGTCGCCGTCACGATGACGCAGACCGGGCCCGCCACCGCCACGGGGGTGCCGAGGCCGACGAGCAGGATGAGGACGCCGACGCCGGCACCAGCCGCGACGGCGTACAGGGTCCCCACCTGTAGGAACGAGAAGGGCAGGCTCAGGATGACGTCGCGCAGCATCCCGCCGCCGATGGCGCCCACGACTCCGACCACCAGTGCACCGGCTTCACCCGCCCCGAGCGCGAGCGCCTTGGAGGCGCCGATCGCTCCGAACAGCCCCATCACGACCGCATCCAGGGCGGTGAGCGGCCAGTCGGCGCGCGCCAGCAGATGCTGAACCAGCATTCCCAGGACCGCCGAGGCGCCGGCCACGAGCAGGTACCAGTTGCTCCAGATCACCACGGGCGGCTGATTGAGCAGGATGTCGCGCAGCAGGCTGCCGCCGAGTGAGACGGAGAGGCCGATGACGACGACTCCCAGGACGTCGATGCGGCGGTGGCGCTCGCTGGCGGCGAAGAGAGCCCCCTGTAGCCCGCCGAGGCCGGCCGCAAGCAGCTCGATCCACAGGGGCGCCTCGAGCGTGGTGATCATGATGGTGTCTCCTTCGAGGAGTGGGGCCCGGGCTGCGGCAGGCCGGGCCGTTCCCCGTGCTTCAGCGGTGGGATGAACCCAGTGCCTGCGTGACTCAGCCGACCGCAGTCAGTGCGTGCTCGGCGGCGTCGACGATCGTGTCGGCGACGACGCCCGACTGGGTGATGTACAACGCGTGGCTCGCGGACACGTTCGTGATCTTGGCGCCCGCACGGCTGGCCATGTGCTGGAGCATCGCCTGGTCGAACGACTTGTCCTCGGTGGCGATGACGGCCCAGCTGGGCTTGTCGGCCCACGCGGCGCGCGTCACGGCCTCCTCGAACACCGACATGTTGATCGGCACCTGCGAGTCGCGGAGGAACGCGGCGTCCTCATCGCTCGCGTCCGCCGCGAAGCCGACCTTGAACTTCTCGGAGTTGAGGAACCCGTAGCCGTCCTCGCCGACCTCGATGACGAATTCGGGGGTGGGGGCGAAGCCCTCGTACTGCTGCGCGGTCGTCTCGCCCGATGCCGGCGCGAGCGCCGAGACGTAGACGAGGCCGGCGACGTTCGGGTGGTTGCCCGCCTCTGTGATGACGGTGCCGCCCCACGAGTGACCGACCAGGACAGTCGGACCGTCCTGACGATCGAGGACCCGCGTAGTTGCTGCGACGTCGTCGGCGAGCGCCGTCAGGGGGTTCTGGACGATGCTGACGCGGTATCCGCGGGCGGTGAGGTCATCGTAGACGCGGCGCCATCCCGCGCCGTCGGCGAAGGCCCCGTGCACCAGGACGATGTTCTTGATCTGCTGACCGATGGTGCTCATGCTGCCGTTCCTTTCGTGTGCCGCGAGGCGGTCCCGCGAGCGACTTCAGTGACGGTTTTTTGCCACCAATGTGCAATATATTGCACGCAACAACCGAAGGCAAGGGGATGTTCCCGGTTTGCATCGGCCCCGGGAAGCGTGTGCAATATGTTGTATGCCGATCCCCTCAGGTACTCCCTCGGTCGACCGCACACTCCTCCGGGATGACGTCTACCGACGGCTGAGAGATGCCATCGTCGATGGCACATTCGGCCCCGGCGAGCAGTTGAAGGACGGCGAGCTGGCGGCGTGGCTCGGTGTCAGTCGCACCCCCGTCCGCGAGGCGCTACTGCGCCTCGGGGGAAGCGGGCTCGTCGTGGCGCTGCCCGGACGGTCGACGACCGTGAGCGCGATCGAGTCGCAAGCCGTGCGGGACGCGCGCGACGTGGTGGCGGCGATGCACCAGCTGACCGCACGCGAGGTCGCCGGCAAGCTGGGAGAGCGGGACCTCGATCGTATGCGCGAGGCCAACCGCCGGTTCGCGGAGGCGGTGGATGCCGGTGACGTCAGCGCGGCTCTCGATGCCGACGAGGAGCTTCACCGCATCCCCGTGGCAGTCCTCGGCAACCGCGCCATCGAGACGGTCCTCGAGCAGTTCGACCCGCTGGTGCGCCGCGCGGAGCGACTCCGCTTCGACGCCGATGGCAAGGCCTCGGTCGAGCGTCACGACACCCTGATCGGTCTGCTCGCATCCGGCGACACGGAGGGTGCGGCCTCAATCGCCTACGAGGTCTGGCACAGCTTGTCGGCCGGCGACGACGCTGAGAAGAGCGGCCGAGGGTGACCGTGGACTGACTGGCTTCGTGCCTTCGAGGTCAGACCGCGCGCAGGGCACCCGAGCGGCGGCGCCGCATCGCGTCGAGGGCCTCGGCGGTGGCGTCGTCGGCCGGCATCAGCACCTGGATCTGCTGGTTGTCGGCGGCTGGAAGCTCGAGCTCCTCGACGTCGAACCGCAGCTCGCCGGCGTCGGGATGCAGCCAGCGCCACACACCGCCGTGAGGCGGGTCGTGGCGGCTCAGTCGGTCGGTGAACTCCGGCCCCGCCCGGTCCGACATCGCCTCGATCATCATCCGCGCGGCGACCGGGTTGGGGCCGCGGTAGAGGTTGGCGACCAGGTCGTCGGCCACCCGCGCCCAGTCGGGGAACGCCTCGCGGGCGCGCGGGTGGAGGAAGGCGTACGCGGTCAGGTTGGGCTCCGCGTGGTCGAGCATCCCGAGGGGCCGGGCGAGCAGGTCGAACGTGGACGTGTGGGCCAGCAGGTCGCCGAGTCGGTTGGTGAGCACGGCGATGCCTGGTTCGAACTGCTCCACCAGGGCGCGTGCGCCGGGACGTACGTCGCGGCCGGACGAGAACGGACCGAGGCACTGGCCGCTGGAGGCCATCGCGAGGGTGCGCAGGTGCTCGTGGGCGGCGGCGTCGAAGCGGAGCGCGTCACCGATGGCCCGCAGGACCTGCGGTGAAGGATGCCGGTCGCGGCCCTGCTCGATCCGGACCAGGTATTCGACGCTGATCCCGGCCAGCGTGGCCAGCTCAGAGCGCCGCAGGCCGGGGGCCCGGCGGCGTACGCCCTCCGGGAGCCCGACGCTCTCCGGCGTGGTCTGGTCGCGGCGGTCCCGGATGAACGAGCCGAGGGCTCCCGCGTTGGCTGGCATGCCATCAAGCCTACGGCCCGGCCGGGCGGTCATGGTGGCCCTGCTGGGGCCGGCCTCGGCTCGGTCTCCCGCCGCTCGCCGATCCGCGTGAACCTGGACGGCATGACCCAACCACTACGTATCGCAGTCATCACCGCCAGCGTCCGGGAAGGCCGCGGCGGCCCGATCTTCGGCTCCTGGATGGCCGAGCAGGCCGAGGCGTACGGCGGCCTCCAGGTCGAGCTGATCGACCTTGCGGACCACGACATTCCGTTGTCCCTACCCGCCGAGTCACCCAAGATGGCCGGCGCGGACTACCCGCGGCCTGATGGCCAGACCGACCTCACCGACGCGCTCGAAGCCGCCGAGGGCTTCATCATCGTCACCCCTGAGTACAACCACAGCTACCCGGCCTCGCTGAAGTCGGCGCTGGACTGGCACTTCACCCAATGGCAGGCCAAGCCGGTCGCGCTGGTCTCCTACGGCGGCGACAGCGGCGGCCGGCATGCCACCCTGCATCTGGAGAACGTGCTCACCGAGCTGCACGCCCACCCGCTCCAGGCCCGTCTCTCCTTCCCCCGCTACTGGGAGCGGCTCGACGAGGACGGCCGCCCCAGCGACCCCGACTCGGCCGTCTACGCCAAGGGGATGCTTGCCCAGCTGGCGTGGTGGGCCGAGGCCCTTCGGGCTGCGCGAGCCGCTTCGTCCTACCCGGAGTGAGTCAGAGCGCCCCGTCAGCCAGCTGGCTGCCGGGGCGCTCGAGCGCGTACGACCGGGGCTGTCCGGAGACGTCAGGCGGCGACGGTCTCCTTGACGGGCTCGTCGTCCGCCAGGAGCCCGGCCGCGGAGGCGGAGCGGTAGCGGTCGATGTCGAGGATGCCCTCGCGCTTGGCCACGATGGTCGGCACGAGCGCCTGTCCGGCGACGTTGACGGCGGTACGTCCCATGTCGAGGATCGGGTCGATCGCGAGCAGCAGGCCGACGCCGGCCAGCGGCAGGCCGAGGGTCGAGAGCGTGAGGGTCAGCATCACGACGGCGCCGGTGAGGCCCGCGGTGGCGGCCGAGCCGACGACCGAGACGAAGGCGATCAGCAGGTAGTCGGTGATGCCGAGGTCGATCCCGAAGATCTGGGCGACGAAGATCGCCGAGATCGCCGGGTAGATCGACGCGCAGCCGTCCATCTTCGTGGTCGAGCCCAGCGGGACGGCGAACGAGGCGTACTCCTGGGGGACGCCGAGGTTCTTGACCGTCACCTGCTCGGTCACCGGCATGGTGCCCACCGAGGAGCGCGAGACGAAGGCGAGCTGGATCGCCGGCCAGGCGCCGCGGAAGTACGCCAGCGGGTTGAGGCCGTTGACCCGCAGCAGCACCGGGTAGACCACGAACAGGACCAGTGCCAGGCCGACGTAGACGGCGACCGCGAACCAGGCCAGGGAGCTCAGCGAGTCCCAGCCGTAGGACGCGACCGCGTTGCCGATCAGGCCGAGGGTGCCGATCGGCGCCAGCCGGATGATCCACCACAGCACCTTCTGCACGATGGCGAGGAAAGAGCGGTTGAAGGCGAGGAACGGCTCGGCCTTCTCCCCGGTCTTGAGCGCCGCGATGCCGATCGCGAGGGCAACCACGAGCACCTGGAGGACGTTGAAGCTCAGCGCGGTCTCCGCGAGCGGGCTCCCGCCGACCTGTTCGACGCTGGTCGATGCCTGGAGGCCGAGGAAGTTGCCGGGGATCAGGCCCTGGAGGAAGTCGAGCCACGAGGCGGATGCGCCGGCCTCGGCCGCGTCCGCGGTGCTGACCGCGGTGTTGCTGCCGGGCCGGAAGAGCAGCCCGAGGCCGATGCCGATGGCGACCGAGATCGCCGCGGTGATGGCGAACCACAGCAGCGTCTGGCCCGCGAGCCGAGCCGCGTTGCTGACCGTACGCAGGTTGGCGATCGAGGCGATGATGGCGGTGAAGATCAGCGGTACGACGACGGCCTTGAGCAGCGAGACGAACGAGTCGCCGATCGTGGCGAGGGTCGTCGTCAGCCAGTTGGCCTCGTCGCCCGCCCCGGGGCCGATCGCTCGCGCGACCGCGCCGAGGGCGACGCCGAGGACGAGGCCGAGAATGATCTGGACCGAGAAGGACGGAAGCGGCAACCGCCGCCTGGCGGGTGCAGTGGGGCGGTGGACACGAGAGGGCTTCTCCAAGGTTGATGCGGGTCGGGGCTCTGATGGGCCCAAACGCCATGACCAGTACGTGTCTTCCTCGGATGAGCGCGTTGTGACAGGAGTCTCCACGCGCTAAGTCATAAAAGACGATCAACCATATCGTGTTTGAGTGGTTTCCGTCAGCGCAGGTCGCTGATCCCGGCTGTGACCGCCGCCTTCTCGATCGCGAGGATCCGGCCGGGCCACGAGTCGGGCTGGTCGGGCTGGTAGCACGGGTCGTCCTTGTCGCCGGTGCTCGGCGGGCAGGGGCCGGCGAGCTCGGCGTAGCCGACCAGGACGAGCCGGGTCTCGTACTCCGCGACCAGCTCGGTCTCGAACCAGATGTTGTCGTTGCCGTCCTCCCCGGGGTACGTCGCCTGCGACCGTGCCGCGCGCTTCGGTCCGGCATCGAGCTCGGAGCTGACGTCCATGGGCAGCGCGGTGACGTCCGGGTCGACCCCGAGCTTGTTGGCCGGGCAGACCTCCATCCACTCCATGACCTCGTTGTACGCAGCGCCGGCGGCGTTCTCGTCGGCGAACTCCAGCACCGCCACGTGGACCTGGCCGACCATGGCGCTGTCGGTGTCCCAGCGGTAGTCGGACGCGATCTTCGCCGTGGCGCCGAGCGAGGAGAGCCACTCCTTCTGGCAGGCCAGCGTCGGCACGTCCGGGGTGGGCGTGTACTGGTTCCAGCCCAGCGGACTCTCGAAGCGGTCGAGCGCGGGGAGGGTGCTGCCGTCGATCAGGTTGACGGCGCTGAGACCGTCCGCCGCGGGCGATCCTGTCTCGGTCGGGTCCTCGGCCGGTCCAGCCGGGGGCGTGGCACCAACCATCCGGTAGGCGGCGTTGACGGCGGAGGTCTGCAGGGTGGTCGGTGACACGTAGTCCTGCACGCCACGCTTCCGGGTCATGACCAGCACCCGGTCCTCCGCGGAGACGACGGCCGTCGCGGTCTCCCAGACCGCATTCATCTCGGGGTCGTCGGGCTGGTACGTCACCACGTCGATGTCCCCGCCCGAGATGACGTCGCCCTCGACCGGGAGCGAGCCGGCCACCTCTGCTCCGTCCACGCCGGGGCACGAGGTCGCGGCGTCGGAGAGGTCGGTGCGTACCTTCTCGGCCTCGTCGGCCGAGCCGAACTCGGCGACGACCGCGTTCAGCGTGCCGGCCGCGTCTGCCATCTCCTTCCCGGGCTCCGCGACGAAGTCGCGGCGGTACGTCGCCAGCGCGCCGGAGTCGCCCAGCGAATCGGTGAGGCAGTCGTTGTAGGTGTCGGTGCCCTCGCCGTCGTAGGTCTGCTCCTGGACCCATGCCGGGTAGGGGTCGTCGGCGACGAGATCGTCCTCGGTCGGCAGGTTGGTCCGGCTGAGATCGGACGCCGAGGCGGAGGCGGATGCGCTGGGCGCGGCCGCGCTGTCGCTCGGTGCCGGTGCGGGGTCGATGCCCTTGTCGCCGAGTCCGGTGGAGAGGAAGATGATCGGCCCGGCGACGACGGCGGCCAGGGCCGCCGTGCCTGCGGTCACGACGGCACGACGGCGGCGCCGGATCTGGTCACCTCGGCTCCGTGCCTCGGCTGCGGAGCTCATCGGTGCCCCAGGGGCGTCGGCGCGGAACTGGTCCAGACGCGAGATCGGGTCACTCATCTCAGGCCTCCTTCCAGATGGCGCCGGGATTGTCCTCGGCGAGCAGCTCCGCGAGAGCGGCTCGTCCTCGAGCCAGGCGGGCTTTGATGGTGCCGGTGGGCGCACCGACCTCGGCGGCCACCTGATGGACCGGCAGATCGGCGATGTGGTGCAGGACGATGGCCTGGCGCTGCGCCTCGGGGAGCTGCCTCAGCGCCGCGACGAGAGCCACGTGGGACTCGTCGACCGCCGGCATCTCCGTGCGGGCGCCGACGGCTCTGTCGGCGGCCCGCCCGGCGTACTTCTTCCGGCGCCAACGGCCCACCGCGAGACGGTAGGCGGTGGTGCGGACCCAGGCTTCGGGGTAGTCGACCGAGGACATCTTCCGCCGGTGCGCCCAGGCACGGGCGAACGCCTCCTGGACGCACTCCGCAGCCTCGTCGAAGTCGCCGATCATGGCGTACAGCTGAGCACACAAGCGGCGGTACGACGCGTTGTACAGCGCGTCGAACTCGTCCTCGTCCATCGTTCGCCTCCCCGGCTGGCTTTCCATGACTCTTGCCCGAGCGCCAGTGTCAGCGGTGGCATGTGTGAGCGTAAAGGTCAATTGCACTGGGTCCTCATCAGGGCAGGTCCTGGAAGGCGCGGTCCACCGTGGCCTCGACCGTCTGGGCGACCCGGTTGTCCCATTCGGTGTAGTCCGAGGCCTCCTCCGGCGGGCAGGCTCTGGTCGGCGGGCAGGGTCCGCCGGCCTCGGCGTGGGTGACCAGCACCAGCCGGGTCCCGAGCTGAGCGACGGTCTGGTGGTCGTACCAGGTGGCATCGCAGCCCTCGCCACCGCAGTCGGCGGCATACTCGGCGAGCATCTGCGCGGCTCGGTCGATCTCGGGCGTGGTGCCGATCTGGATGGCCTCGACCGGCCTGGCGGTGAAGAGCTTCGCGTCGTCCAACGACGCCGGACAGGCGTCGAGCCAGCCGTGGACCGTGTCGAAGGCGGCGTCGGCGTTCTCCTTCTCGGCGAACTCCAGCACCGTCACGTTGACCTTGCCGATCTGGCTGCCGCCGTTCTCGAGGCGGAACTCCCGGCTGACCGACTCGGTGGCCTTCAGCGACGAGAGCCAGGCGCCCTGGCAGTGGAGCGTCGGGGTCGGCTGCGGCGCGACCTGCTGCCACACCGCGGACGACTCACCCTCCATCGGCAGCCCGGGCAGCGACCCGGCCACGACGAGATGTGCGTCGCTGAGGATCGCCGCAGGCGCGGACGCGGATGAGGACGAGCTCGAGGACGCTGAGCTCGACGCCGTCGCGGGTGGCGGCGAAGAACCGACCAGCCGGTAGGCGGCGTTTACGACGGAGGTCTGCAGGGTCGTCGGCGAGACGTAGTCCTGTGCGCCGCGCCGCCGCGTCAACACCACCAGCCGGTCCTCGACGGCGACGACAGCGGTCGCGACCTCCCAGCCCGCGTTCGTGTTCGGATCCTCCGACAGGTACGTCACCACGTTGATGTCGCCACCGGTGACGACGCCGCCCTCGACCGGGAGCGAGCCGGCGACCTCCGTGCCGTCGACGGCAGTGCAGGAGCTCGCGGCGTCGGAGAGCTTCGCGCGCGCTTTCTCGGCCTCGTCGGGCGAACCGAACTCGGCGACGACCGCTTTCAGCGTCCCGGCCGAGTCTGCGTACTCCTGTCCGGCCTCGGGGACGAAGTCGCGGCGGAAGATCGCCAGCGCGCCCGAGTCGGCCAACGTCGGCAGGCACTCGTTGTGGTCGCCCCGGCCCTCGCCGTCGTAGGTCTGCTCCAGGACCCACTGCGGATAGGGATCTTCGGCGACCAGGTCGTCCTCCGTCGGGAGGTTGGCGCGGGTGAGGTCCGAGGCGGCGGCCGAGGCTGACGGGCTGGGTGCCACCGTGCTCGGCGTCTGGCTCGGCGCCGGTGCGGGCTGCGGTTCGATGGCCTTGTCGCCGAACCCGGCGGAGAGGAAGATGATCGGTCCGACCACGACCGCGGCCAGGGCCACGGCTCCGGCGGCGACGAGGGTGTGCTGGCGGCGGCGGATCTGGTCACCCCGTTGGCGTACCTCGGCTGCGGACTTCATCGGTGCTCCAGGGGTGTCGGCGCGGAACTGGTCCAGACGCGAGATCGGGTCACTCATCTCAGGCCTCCTTCCAGACGGCGCCGGGTTGTTCGTCGGCGAGCAGCTCGGCCAGAGTGGCTCGTCCTCGAGCCAGGCGGGCTTTGATGGTGCCGGTGGGGGCGCCGACCTCTGCGGCCACCTGGTGGACGGGCAGGTCGGCGATGTGGTGCAGGACGATGGCTTGGCGCTGGACCTCGGGGAGCTTCTTGAGAGCGGCGACGAGGGCGACATGGGTCTCGTCGACGGCGGGCATCTCCGTGCGTACGCCGACGGCTCTGTCGGTGACGCGGCCGGCGTACTTCTTCCGGCGCCAGCGTCCCACCGCGAGGCGGTAGGCGGTGGTGCGGACCCAGGCTTCGGGGTAGTCGACCGAGGACATCTTGCGCCGGTGCGCCCAGGCTCGGGCGAAGGCCTCCTGGACGCATTCGGCGGCCTCGTCCGAGTCGCCGATCATGGCGTACACCTGAGCGCACACGCGACGAAAGGACGCGTTGTAGAACGCGTCGAACTCGTCCTCGTCCATCGCTTGCCTCCCCAGACTGGCCGGACCCTGATCTGGCCCTGCGCCAGCCTCAGAGGGTCAGATGCATGGGAGGCAGGTCCGGTTGCATCCGGGAGGAAACTGGCTCAGAGATAGTCGAGCCGGTAGGCGGCGCGCTTGGCGAGGGTGACGAAGTCCGAGTTGCTCATGTCGGCGTCGCCGTCGGGGATGAAGCTCATCTGGGCGACGTTGGCCCCGCGCCGGATCGCCGCCATCCGGTAGTAGACCGAGGAGTTCTCGAGCTCGACCCGGATGTCCCACACCGTGATCGCGCCGTCCTTGATGGACTCGGTCGCGAGCTGGGTGACGTGGCTGCCGAGCTGCTTGTCGCTGCACTTGTCCAGCCGGCCCTTGATCGCGACGTTGAACGCCTGCGCCTCCTTGGCGGAGCCGAACTTGCCGACGGTCTCGGTGAGCCCGAAGGTCGCGTTGAGCTTCTTCTTCGTCTCGGGAATCACGAAGGTGCGCGTCTGTGCGCCGCTCATGCCCTTGGCGGTGAACTCGGTGTTGTCGCAGCGGGTCTGGGCGGGGTTCGTCTTGGCCGGCTTCGCCTCGGTGCCCTCCCACGGGTCACCGATCGTGCTGACCGGGGGCAGGTCGGTCTCGTTGATCAGCCCGGGCGCCTTGCCGGTGGCGATCGGGACCACCGTCGTCCGTGGTCGCTTGGTCTCCACGCACGCACCCGCGCCCGGCATCGAGCAGAGGTTGTGGACGGCGGTGCCGAGCATGGTGGAGGTCTTGGCCGCGGTCGTGCTGGACTTGCCCTCGGTCTTCACTGTGACCGCGGCGGTGTGCCTGCCGGTGCGCGCGACGCCGTAGGTGACCGCTCGGTTGTTCTCCCAGTCGCGGTAGGTGAAGAGGGTCGCCTGGTCGCCGATGCCGTCGACCGACTCGGTGAAGATCAGCTGGTAGCGAGGCTCGGCGCACGCTGCGTACCACCCCTGCATCTTCTTGTACGCCGCAGCCGCCGCCTTCGCGTCGACCGAGGACTCGATCGTGGTGCCGGCGGTGGTCGCCTTCGCCTTGGCGATGAAGGTGCGCGCCAGGCTCGCCACCGGCCGCTTGTCGGCCGAGGTGTCGGTCTGGCAGGGGATGGTGAGGCCGGTGCCCTCGAGGTTGTCGGAGGAGATGTCGACGGCCCAGGAGCCGCCGTAGATCTTCGCGACCTCCTCCTCGGTCATCAGGTCCTTGGCGGTCAGCTTCTTGCCGGGGATCTGGCTCGGCTCGACCTCGAACTCCTCGGCCGCCGACTGCATCGAGAGGGTGTTGAGCCGCGGCTCTGTCTCGGCGTCCTGGGTGACGAAGACGCCGGTGCCGACCAGGGCGGCGATGGCCGCGGCTGCGCCGATGGCCGTGTGTACCCGGCGGCGTACGGCGCCGGCGGTGGTGATCGTCGAGGTCTTCGGCCAGGGCTGCTCGGTGAGCACGTCGACGAGCGGGTCGAAGATGGACTGCAGCTGCTCCGGAGCGATCCCGAGCTCGGCGCAGATGGCGGCGTTGGCGCCCTGCAGGTCGGTCTCGGTGCGGCTGATCGGGGTGCCGACCTCGCGGGCCAGCTGGGCCAGGTCGACGCTGGTGAGGTGGCCGAGCAGGAAGACCTTGCGGTCGTGGAGCGGCAGGCCGCGCAGCGCGGAGAGGGTGTGGCGGGCCTCCGGCGCGATCGTCTGGTCGCGGTGGAGCAGCGGCACCGAGTGGTTGCGGATCGCCTTGGACCACGCGATCGGGCGGACCCAGTCCTCGCGCTCGAAGTCGTCCATCGGCTTCACCTTGCGCCAGTGGTGCCAGGTGATGACCAGCGCGCCGCGCACCGCGGCCTTGGCGGCCTCCAGATCCCCGGTCAGCGACCAGGTTTGGAGAAGGAGGCGTCCACGGACGTCCTGATAGAACGCCTCGAAGGTCTCGTGGTCTGCCGTGGTCATGCCCATGTCAGCGGTCAACTGTAGGTGATTCGGTCGAATGAACGGCAATAGCCGCAGATGCACAGGCGGGTATCAACCGCTGTGACCAACCCGGTGACCGCACCAGGCGGCGCGTCGCCGAGATCGAGACCACGCGGGTTGCGAGGATGAGACGCGATGTCCTCGCTGCTGCCTCCACGCACCCCTGACCGCGGGCGAGTCGCGGATGATCTCCACGATCTCCGCCACCGCCGCCCGCTGGTCGCGGTCGCCCTGCTGGGCGGCATCGGCACGGCCGGCGCCACGCTGGTCGTGTGCCTGGCGATCGGCATCCTCGGCTGGTTCCTCAGCGACATGGGCGCCCACGGCGAGCCGTCGGACGCCCTGCGTGTCGCCGCGCTGGGGTGGCTGCTCGGCCACGGTTCGGGCGTCCTCGTCTCCGGGGTCGCGATCACCGTCGTCCCGCTCGGCCTGACCCTGGTCCTCGCCTGGGCGATGTGGCAGGTCGCGGTCCGGGTCGGTGACTCGGTCTCGCTGCACGGCCCGGACGTCAACGCCCTCGCCGACGGCGAGCGTGACCTGACCGTCCCGGTCGTCGCCGGCCTCTTCACGCTCGGCTACACCGGCACCGCGCTGACCACCGCCATCATCGCCGGCACTCCATCCACCGCGCCGAGCATCCTCGGCGTCTTCGCCTGGTCGGTCGGACTCTGCGTGGTCGTGGCCCTGCCCGCGATCGCGGTCGGCTCCGGTCGCGCGGCGCTGTGGATCACACTGCTGCCACGCGCCGCCGTGGACGTACTGGTGATGGTCAGGTCGATCCTGCTCTGGTGGTTCGCGGTCAGCACGCTGGTGTTCTTCGCGGCCCTCTTCGCCGACTTCACCACCTCGATCAACGTCGTCTCCCAGCTCCACCTCGACCTCGGCGGGATCATCCTCTACTCCCTGCTCGCCGTCCTGGTGCTGCCCAACGCCGTGCTCTTCTCGAGTGCGTACGCCCTCGGGCCGGGGTTCACCGTCGGCGTCGGCACCACGGTGACCCCGACGGCGGTGACCCTTGGGCCGCTGCCGATGTTCCCGATGCTCGCCGCGCTGCCCGACAACGGTGCCCCGCCCGCCTGGGTCGCCGCGGTGATGGCGCTCGGCCCGCTGACCGCCTTCTGGGCCGTCTGCCGAGTTAGCCGGGTCCGGCCGACCCTGCGCTGGTCCGAGGGCGCGCTCCGCGGAGTCAGCGCAGGCGTCGTCGCCGGCCTCCTCGTCGCCATCGCCTCCGGCATCGCCGGCGGCGCGGTCGGTCCCGGCCGGATGCTCGACGTCGGGCCGTACGCCGGGCAGGTGCTCGTCAACGCCATCGCCTTCTTCGGTCTCGCCGGCCTCCTCGCCGGTCTCGCGATGACCTGGTGGCACCGGCGTTCCCTTCCTGCCGATTCGGTAGCCTAGGGCCGCCTCTCACCCGCCCGGGCAGACGGACCGGTAGGGCTGGGCGGGCAGGAACTCGTCCCACTCCTTCTTGGTCAGGTCCCGGCCCGCCATCTGGCACGCGAAGTCCATGGCCCGGTCGACGTCGGTGTCCCACTGGTAGACCTTGCCGTCGTACGACGCGATCGCGACGTCGTGGCTGTCGCCGATGAACTGCGCGGCGGCCGGGACCGGGTCACCCAGGTGGGGTGGATAAACCGTGCCGAGCAGATCCAGTGTCGTTGCGTCCCACAGGCTGACCCCGCCGTCGTCGGCCCCGGAGACCAGGAGCTCTCCGTCGTCGGAGTAGTCGAGCCAGAGCACCTTGGCACCGAGGCTGGTGGATCGCCGTTCGTCTCCGGTCGAGACGTCGATGGTGGTGAGGTCTCCGGTGTCTCCGGCTACCGCGACTGTCGAGCCGTCAGGCGAGGAGACCGAGGCGGTCGGACGCATGGCCAGGTCTCCCTCGGACAGGACTTCGCCGGTGCTGACGTCGATCACCCGCCAGTGCAGCGAGGTGACGTCGGCGGACTCCTCCTGGACCATCGCCGTGCTTCCATCCCCGATCGGGACGAGCTTGTGGGTGGCGATGTCGAAAGGCTCCCCCCGGGGTCGAAGGGTCTCGGCGTCGACAACGATGGTCTGTCCGAGGGTGGTGCCCATGAGCAGGTCGCGGTCTCCGTTGACGTACGCGAGCGCCAGGACGTCGTCGTCGAGGAGATCCCGGTCCCGGATGAGCTTGCCCGTGCGGGCCAGCAGAACCCAGCGGTACTCACGCAGCGAAGCGGCGCGGACCAGGACCTGTGCCTCGGAGAGGACCTCGCGATAACGACCCGCCCGCCGCAGCGCGTCGATCCGGAGCTCCTCGGCCTCAAGACGCAGTTCGGACAGCCGCGTGCCGGCCGCAACGGCCGGCTCCCAGCTCTCCAGATCGACGAAGGCTGCGCCGCGCCACAGGGCCAGCGCGTCGGTCAGCAGGTACGCCGCGCGGTCGGCCTCGCCGAGGGTGAGCAGCTCGCGGACCCGGCCGACCTGGTCCTCGAACCGCAGCGAGTCCACGTCCTCGGTGGGTAGGCGCAACGTATAGCCGTGAGGTGACGTTTGGATTGCCCCTCGTCCCAGCACCTTGCGGAGCCGGACCACGCAACCCTGCACGATTTTACTGGCCGACGCCGGAGGCAACTCGCTCCAGAGCGCGTCGAAGAGCTGGTCGGCGCTCACCGGATGTCCGGGGTTGGTCGCCAGCGATGCAAGAACCACCCGATCCCGCCGACCTAGGTCTCCCGAGCCGTCCACCGTCAGTGGGCCGAGCACGCGAATACCCACTCTCTCAGAGTCGCACCGGGCACTGGCGCCGTCAACGCGGTCGATACCGGCGCGATACCGAGTCCCGACCGCTGCGATACCCGCTGATGTCACAACGGAGATCCACATCGGGGCGACCAGCCCCACCATCCACAAGGAGCATCATGAACACCATCAACACCCGCCGCACGGCGACCACCCTCGCCGCTGCGGCAGCGGTCGCCGGCGCACTGACCATCATGTCCGCAGTTGCGCCCACGACCGCCAGCGCGCACCGTCCCGACCCCGCCCCGCGCTGCGCCGTAAGCGACGACGCCGCCGTGGGATCCAGCTTGGCGTCGATGGACATCGACGAGATCGTCACGATGTTGAAGGTGCGGAGGGCGATGTACCTGGCCGACCACCCGAGCCAGGACAGCGACTGCTACCCAGGTAGCGCTGGCTGTGGTGAGCCAGACTCCTCAGGCGGCGGATCCTCGTCTGGAGGTGGCGATGGACATTGACGAGATCGTCACGGTGTTGAAGGTGCGGAGGGCGACCTATCTGGTCGACCACCCGCTCCTCCGCTGAGCGGTGCACTTGGGACTTGACCCCAGGATGCGCCAGAGTTCGCAGCATGTCGCTGCGTCTCGTCGTCCTCGTGTCCGGCTCGGGCACCAACCTCCAGGCCCTGCTGGACGCCTGTGCTTCCCCGGAATACGGGGCCGAGGTCGTCGCGGTCGGGGCCGACCGCGACGGGATCCAGGGGCTGACCCGGGCGAGCGACGCCGCGATCCCGACCTTCGTGCACAAGGTCAAGGACTTCGAGTCCCGCGAGGAGTGGGATGCCGCCCTGGCCGAGTCGGTGGCTGCGTACGAGCCGGATCTGGTTGTCTCCGCCGGTTTCATGAAGCTGGTGGGGGCGTCCTTCTTGGACCGGTTCGGCGGGAAGACACTGAACACGCATCCGGCACTGCTACCGAGCTTTCCTGGGATGCACGGAGCGCGGGACGCGCTGGACTACGGCGTGAAGGTCACCGGGGCGACGCTGTTCATCGTCGACGCCGGGGTCGACACCGGGATGATCATGGCCCAGGTGACGGTGCCGGTGGAGGACCACGACACCGAGGAGACGCTCCACGAGCGGATCAAGGTCGTCGAGCGATCGATGCTGGTCGAGACGGTCGGACGGATCGCCCGCGAGGGCTACACCGTCGACGGCCGCCGAGTTCGATTCGGGTCCGCCTGAGCGGTTACAGTGACGAGCACACGACTGGCGCAGGTGGGGGACCACCGGGGAGTGTGAAGAGACGGCATCGACCGCCTGGGTGCCCCTCATCGAATTCATCGACCGATGGGGAGTTTGGCTGTGCAGGACCAGATCACGATCAAGCGGGCGCTCGTGTCCGTCTACGACAAGACCGGTCTCGAGGACCTGGTCCGCGGGCTTCATGACGCCGGCGTCGAGCTCGTCTCGACCGGTGGATCGGCGGCGCTGATCGAGAAGCAGGGCCTGCCGGTGACCAAGGTGGAGGACCTGACCGGCTTCCCCGAGTGCCTCGACGGCCGCGTGAAGACGCTGCACCCGCGCGTCCACGCCGGCATCCTCGCCGACCGTCGCCTCGAGTCCCACGTCGAGCAGCTCAAGGAGCTGGAGGTGGAGCCGTTCGACCTGGTCGTCTCCAACCTCTACCCGTTCGTGCAGACCGTCGCCTCCGGCGCCGGGCCGGACGAGGTCGTCGAGCAGATCGACATCGGCGGCCCCTCGATGGTCCGCGCCGCCGCCAAGAACCACCCCTCCGTCGCGATCGTGACCTCGCCGGAGCAGTACGCCGACACCCTCGCTGCCGTCGCTGCCGGTGGGTTCACCTACGACCAGCGCAAGGCCCTCGCCGCGGCTGCGTTCGTCCACACCGCGACGTACGACGTGGCCGTCGCCTCCTGGATGGGCTCCGTGCTCACCGACACGTCCGACGGCACCGGCTTCCCGGCGTGGGTCGGCGGGACGTACGAGAAGGCGAACGTTCTGCGCTACGGCGAGAACCCGCACCAGAAGGCCGCGCTCTACCTCAACGGGTTCGGACCCGCCGGGCTCGCCCGTGCCGAGCAGCTGCACGGCAAGGAGATGTCCTACAACAACTACACCGACACCGACGCCGCGCGGCGGGCCGCCAACGACTTCGCCGAGCCGGCGGTCGCGATCATCAAGCACGCCAACCCGTGCGGCCTGGCCGTCGGCGCCGACATCGCCGAGGCGCACCGCCGGGCGCACGCCTGCGACCCGGTCTCCGCCTTCGGTGGCGTGATCGCCTCGAACCGGCCGGTCTCGGTCGAGATGGCCAGGCAGGTCGCCGAGGTGTTCACCGAGGTCATCGTGGCTCCGGGCTACGAGGACGGCGCCGTCGAGATCCTGCAGGGCAAGAAGAACATCCGGATCCTGGTCGCCGCCGCCGACGAGCAGGCTGCGGTCGAGACCCGCCCGATCTCCGGTGGCCTGCTGATGCAGCAGGTCGACCACGTCGACGCCGAGGGCGACGACCCGGCTTCGTGGACGTTGGCCACAGGTGAGGCCGCCGACGAGGCCACCCTCGCCGACCTGGCCTTCGCCTGGAAGGCCTGCCGCTCGGCCAAGTCCAACGCGATCCTGCTGGCCTCCGACGGTGCCTCGGTCGGCATCGGCATGGGCCAGGTCAACCGCGTCGACTCCTGCCGCCTGGCCGTGGAGCGGGCAAACACCCTCGCCGAGGGCTCCGAGCGCGCCCGCGGCGCCGTCGCCGCCTCCGACGCCTTCTTCCCCTTCGAGGACGGCCCGCAGATCCTGATCGACGCCGGTGTCAAGGCGATCGTCCAGCCCGGCGGCTCGATCCGCGACGAGCTCACCATCAAGGCCTGCGAGGCTGCGGGCGTGACGATGTACTTCACCGGCACGCGCCACTTCGCGCACTGATCCCAATCCCCGCCGAGTCGGCTCGTCATGACGAGCCGGATCGGGACGACCCTGGTGACCGCGGCCGCGACCTGGGCGGT
>NZ_JBEXRR010000054.1:0-33139 GCF_040613175.1 Nocardioides sp. NPDC006303 | reverse complement strand
CCATCACGATGGCGCCGGCGACCACACCCTGTGCCGGGGTGACCCCGCTGAGCCGCACCGCGACCCGGGCCAGCGGCCAGATCGTGACCATGCTGCGCCGCACGGCGCCGGACGCGGGGGTCGAGAGCTGGTTCTTCACCGCCAACGACGACTCCGGCGGCGGCACCTTCCAGGTCATCCACTCCGGGTCAGTGGGGAACTGATGACCCTGCCGGCACCGAACCCGCCCCGCCCAAAGCGACGGCCCACTTGTGAACGATTCACAAGGTCCCGCCCACTGCCATAGGCGCCCATGAGGCACCGACCCGTCCGCACACGACCAGCCCATAGCCCCAAGCCCGCACCCAACTGAATCCGCTGCGCCACACTCTCGCCGCCGACCCGATACAGGCCAGATCTTTCTCGATCGGGTGCCGGGTCAAGGATCGCCGGAGGCGACCGGCGAAGCCGGCGGCCGAAGGCCGTCCTTGACGCGGTGCGCGATCGAGAAACAATCGAACCAAGGGTCGGCGGCGAAACACTGAAACGAAACCACGGCAACTTCGGCGCGCCCTCCCGAGACCAACGCGCGGCTTCAGTCCCCCGTAGAACCCTCCCGACGCCCACGCCGAATCTCCGTGTCGAGAGCGTCGAGGTGCTGGGTCCAGAAGCGGCGGAAGGGGGTGAGCCAGGCGTCGACCTCGGCCATGGGGCCGGTGTCGAGGGAGTAGATGCGGCGGGTGCCGTGGGGGCGTACGTTCGCGAAGCCGTGTTCACGCAGGACCTTGAGCTGCATGGAGACCGCCGGCTGGCGGATGCCGAACTCGGCCGAGATGGTCTCGACGATTTCGCCGGAGGTGAGGTCGTCGTCGGCGAGGAGCTCGAGGATGCGGCGGCGTACGGGATCGCCGAGGACGTCGAAGGCGTGCAAGCGGCTACTCCGGCATCGCGGTGTAGGCGGCGACGCAACGTTCGCCGGCGGCACGAGCCTGGTCGGGGAAGGTGCCGAAGGCGATATCGGCCTCGACCCAGGCGGCGGCGGAGCCCTTGGTGTGCTCGATCATCGCGGGCAGCGCGTCGGGGGACATCGGGTCCATCTTCTCGGCCTCGGGGGCGGAGAGGTGGAGGGCCAGGCCGAGCAGCATCTGCTCCCAGCCGATGCCGACGGCGCTCGGGCCGAATTCCTTCCACTGCTCCGGCGGGACGGGGGCGGAGTGCTCGAGACGGAGCAGCGTACGGCCGCCGGAGGCGGTCAGGGTCGCGTCGACCCAGGACATCATGTCGCCGTAGGCCCAGGTGATCGAAAGCAGCTTCGGGCGGTCGCAGGCGAGGATCTCGCCGCCTGCGTTGCCCTCGAGCTGGTAGCGGCCGCCGACCTCGAAGTCGCCGGTGACCGGCATCAGCCAGCGCGGGATGCGCTCCTTGGTGGTCAGCGCGTCCCAGACCTCGTCGGGGTCGGCGTCGTAGCTGCGCTCGACGACGAGCACGCGCAGCTCTTCGCCGCCGCGGGTCGTGGTGGTCAGGGCGCGGTTCACGGCGCCGAGGTGGTCGGCAGGGATGAAGGGTGGTGTGCTCATGCCTGCCGACGTTATATCAACGTAACTTGATATTCAACCCTGATCATCCGACGGGCAGGTGCGCCTCGGGCCCGACGAACCGGAACGCGATCTGGAGCTTCTTGAGGCTCCGAGGGTCCGGCGTCGACTTCGCGCCGGTGCCGCCCGTCTTGATCTCGAACTTCTTCCAGGTGGCGAGGGTGGCGCTGTCCACGATGCCGTTGACCACGAGGTCCGAACCGGTCTTGGCGTTGAGCGCGTTCTGGATCCAGCCCACACCGTTGGTGCGGATCCGCTTGCCGTTGCGGAGCCCCGCGGCGATCTGGAACTGGTGCTGGACGATCGCCAGGTTCGACTTGGTGTTCTTCGGCTTCCACACGGGCTTGGCCTTCGATCTCGCGTACGCCGCGTAGTCGAAGATCGTGGCCCTGATGTTGGCGGGGTGCCAGCTCTTGTCACTGCCTTCGCCGTGCTGGCCCTTGAGGCCGAACGCGTGGTGCAGGTAGTCCTCGAGCTGCGAGCTCGTGGCCTGGAAACCGAAGAGCGCCGAACCCCCGTCGACGTACTTCCCGACGGTGACCCCGAGGTCGCGGAAGTCGTCGGTCCGCACGACCCCGGACTGTGGCGGCAGCGTGAACCCGTGGATGTGGTGGCCGAACGCCGGCGGGAAGCGGTACCAGCAGGCGTACCCGAGCGCTCGTAGCCACTTCTCCTGGGTCCTCCAGTTGACGCCCGGGATGTGCAGGTCGGTGCAGGCGTCGTGGTCGTGGGTGCCCGCGGACGCCCTGACGGTGTTATTGAACGGCGCCTGGATGATGACGATCCTGGTGCCGAACTTCTTCTGCGCAGCGGCGTCGATCGCGCACAGGTGCGCGATGGTCCGAGCCGATCCCTTGACCTGCTTGCCGCTCGAGGTCGTTCGCGACCACAGCGCCAGAGCGGTCTGCTTCGGTGGGTCGTTCCAGTCGATCGGCTTGCCGTTGAGGGTGAGCATCTCACTCATAGATCAGGTCCTCCGGAAGATCCTCGGCAGGGATCATCGCGTCGGTGCCTGCGGTCTCCGCAGCCTCGCCGTCCTCGGTGTCCTCGTCGAAGATGTTGATAGCGGTGACGGCCTCGTCGATCTCGATCTCGAACGCATCGATCATCGGTTTGGCATCGGCGTCGGAGAGACCGAGTGACAGGTCTACGATCTCGCCGGGTTCTGGTGACGGTTCGGACATGGAACCTCCTGGGTTCTGGGTGGGACATGTCTCCACCCACCCTGTTCCGGTCACCGCACGGCGAGCCGCAGCCTCCGAGATCTACCTAGGACTGGCGATCTCGGCGACGTCTTCGACGAGCATCGGAGCGGCGTGGAAGTAGGCGGTCGTACGCCGCTTCTGCTCGATGTCGCGGTAGACGCGCTCGACCTGCTCGACGGTGAGCCCGGTGGCCTCGGCGACCTCGGCGGTCGGGACGTCGTGGTTGAGCCCGTAGAGGCACAGGTCCATCCGCTGGTAGGGCAGCGAGAAGTAGAACTCCTCCTGCGACTGCTCCAGGGAGTAGGTGTCGGTGGTCGAGGGGCGGGCCTGGATCTCCTCGGGTACGCCGAGGTGGGCGGCCATCGCGTAGACCTGCGACTTGTAGAGATGCGCGATCGGCTTCACGTCGGCGGCACCGTCGCCGAGCTTCACGAAGAAGCCCTGGTCGTACTCGAGCCGGTTCGGGGTGCCGGCGACGGCGTAGTTGAGCCGGTCGGCGTGGAAGTACTCCAGCGCCTTGCGGGCACGCTGCTTGAAGTTGGTCGCGGCCACGATCTCCAGGTAGGCCTCGGTCGTGAGGCGGTGCGTGCTCTGCGTGCCGGACGGGTCCTCGACGACGACCGAGAAGAGCCGGAACGCGTCGGAGTCGACCACGCTGGGCAGCACGATCTTCGACTTCCACCCCTGCCCGTACGCCGGCACGACCCGCCGGATCGCGTCGTCCCGCCGCTGGTAGGCGCCGAGGCCGACCAGGACCGGGGAGATGTCCTCGAGCACCGAGTCGATCCCCAGGGCGTCGGTCAGCTTCGTGCTGAACCCGATCGTGTCGTCGGAGGACTCCTGCTCGGGCATGTGCAGCGCGAAGACCCGATCCGGGCCGAGCGCCTTGACCGCCAGCGCGGCGACCACGCTGGAGTCGATCCCGCCGGAGACACCGAGCACGATGCCCTTGCGTTTGTTGGCCACCAGATAGTGGCGGATCGCCTCGCCGATCCGGTTCGCCTCCGCCTCCTCGTCGAAGCGGAGCGTCTCCAGTCCGTACGCTGCGTTCTGGCTGGTCGTGGTCATCCTGAGGTCCTTCCGGTGGGCTCGAGGCCGGTGGTCTCGAGAGTGGTGTCGAAGACGGTGAGAGGGGCCGGCGGTGCGGCCGATGAAGTCGGTGCGGTGAGCAGCTCGCTGTGCAGCAGCTGGGTGGACAGGACGGCGACCAGGCGCATGTTGTCGGTGTTGCCCAGGCCCCGTCCGCCCGTCCTCCGGGCCTTCTCCAGCAGCCGCTGGACGAGGTCCGGCCGGAAGACCCCGGCGGCCTCCAGTGCGGTGCCGGAGGTGACGTCGAAGACCCAGTCCGGGGTGCCGCCGGCGAAGAACGCGGCCGCATCAGGCGCCCGGTAGGGCTGCTTGGGACGACGCAGGATCTCCTCGGGCACCAGGTCGGCGAAGGCCCGCTTGAGCAGGTGCTTCTCGTCCATGCCCTGGATCTTGTGCTCGGCCGGGACCCGGCCGGCGAGCTCGGCGACGTGCGGGTCGAGGAACGGGAACCGGCCCTCGACCGAGTTGCCCATCAGCATCCGGTCGCCCTGGGAGGCCAGGATGTAGCCGGGCAGCAGGGTCGTCATCTCCAGCCACTGGGCGCGCGCGACCGGGTCCCACGAGGCAGCCGAGGCGGGCATCGCGTCGACGACGCCGGCCGCACTGCCGCCGACCGACCGGATCTCGGGCCGCAGCATCGAGGCCAGCACCGCCGTGGAGTCCCACCGCGGGCGGTGCGACATCGCCAGGTCGTCGGCTGAGAGGTTTCGGGAGAAGAAGCTGCGTGCGAACGCCGGCGCCTGGTTGGGCGAGCGGTGCATCCACGGGTAGAGCTGCTGGACAGCCGCCTCGGCAGCCTCCGGGTCCCGCAGCCACAGGTCGCGGATCTTGGCCTCGCGGAAGATGTCGTAGCCGCCGAGCACCTCGTCGGCGCCCTCGCCGGTGACGACCACCTTGAAGCCGGCCTCCCGCACGAGCCGGGAGAGCAGGAACATCGGCGCCGGGGCGGTCCGCAGGAGCGGGGACTCGGCGTGGCGTACGACCTGGGGGAAGACGTCGGCGATGTCGCGCTCGCTGACCACGACGTCGTGGTGGACGGTGCCGAGCCGCTCGGCCATCAGCGTCTGGAAGCCGCCCTCGTCGAACTCGGCCTCGGCGAACCGCAGCGAGAACGTGTGCAGCGGCGCCGATGTGAACCCTGCAATCGCGCCCGCCGTGACCGCGGAGTCGATCCCGCCGGAGAGGTACGCGGCCACCGGCACGTCGCTGCGCTCGAACCGCAGCCGGGTGGCGGCCATCAGCGTCGTACGCAGCGCCTCGGCGTTGGCCTCCAGGTCGGTGAGCTCCTCGGCCCCCGCCGGCGGGAACGAGGGCGCCCAGTAGCGGCGCTCGACCTCGACGCCGTCGCGGAAGGAGAGGTAGGAGCCCGGCGGCACCTGCGCGATGTCCCGGAAGACGGTGCGCGGGGCGACCGCCGACCACAGCGTCAGCACCTGGTCCAGCCCGGCCGGGTCCAGCTCGCGCGGGACGTCGGGGGAGGCGTACAGGGCCTTGAGCTCGGAGGCGAAGAGCAGCTGCCCGGCGGCGCGCGTGTAGAAGAGCGGGCGGACGCCGAAGCGGTCCCGGGAGAGGACGAGCGTTCCCGTCCGGCGGTCCCAGATCGCCAGCGCCCACTGGCCGTTGAACCGCTCGAAGCAGCCCGGCCCCCACTCCTCCCAGGCATGCACGATGACCTCGGTGTCCGAGCGGGTGTCGAACACGTGGCCGCGGGAGCGGAGCTGGGCGGCGAGCTCGACGTGGTTGAAGATCTCGCCGTTGAAGGTGACCCAGACCTGCTCGCTCTCGCCTGAGGACCGGCACGTGCGGCCGGTCATCGGCTGTGTGCCGCCGACCGTGTCCACGATCGCCAGCCGGGTGTGGCCGAGCGCGACCCTCTCGTCGCGGTAGTAGCCGCTGCCGTCGGGGCCACGGTGGGCGAGAGCGCCCAGCATGTCCCGCACGAGGGCAGGGTCAGGCGCCTCGGTGCTGCTCAGCACCCCACAGATCCCGCACATGGCGCTCCTCGATCGATCCCGGACGGTGCCCGAAGGTTTGCTCGCGCAGGCAGGTCAGGGCATCGGGATAGCCCCGTTTATCACCCAATGTCGGCATCTCCGGGCCCGATTTCGGCTCCCGACCCGCTTCGGCTGACAGAACGGAGGGCATTCGTAGACCGTTCACAAACAGGGAGATGTGATGGCGGACGTACAGCGCACGATCGAAGGCTTCATCCTGGACAGCCTGCTGCTGGGTGATGAGACCCGGCTGCCCGGGCCTTCGGAGTCGCTGGTCGAGTCGGGCGTGATCGATTCGACCGGGATCCTGGAGCTCATCGAGTTCCTCGAGGCGGAGTTCGAGATCTCCGTCGACGAGGCCGAGACCGTGCCCGAGAACCTCGACGGGGTCGCCAACCTGGTGGCGTACGTCGGCCGGAAGACAGCGGCCCAGGATCGAGAGAGCCTTGCTAGTTGACGGAGCCCCGGCGACAGGCGACTTCGACGTCGACCTGGCCAAGATGTACGCGATCGTCCTCGACGGTCCGCGTACGTCTCGGCTGTCCAGGCTGCGGTTCTGGCTCTTCGACTACGAGCTGCACTGCGTCGCCTGCTATCGCTTCGGACGCTGGGCGACCCGGCTGCGCACCCGCAACCGCCTGCTCGGCGTGCTCGCGCTGGGGGTCTACTGGTTCTGGAACCGACGCAACATCCGCGTCCATCACGCCGACATCTTCCGGCGCGCCGACATCGGGCCCGGGCTGCTGCTCATGCACCGCTCGGGGATCATCGTCGGCCCGGCCGTGGTCGGCAGCAACTGCGTCCTCCACCAGAACGTCACCATCGGCCAGCGCATCGCCGACGGCGACCAGGGCCTGCCCACGATCGGCGACGACGTCTGGATCGGTCCCGGCGCGGTGATCACGGGCGCGATCACGGTCGGCGACGGCTGCACGATCTCCGCCGGCACGGTGCTGTCGAAGGACGTTCCGCCCCACAGCCTCGTCTGCGGCAATCCCGGCCGGGTCATCGCCAAGGACTACGACAACAGCAACATGATCAACTTCGTCATCCCCAGCGCGGAGCGACCATCATGATCGCGAGCGTCGTGGTGCCGGCGCACAACGAGGCCAAGGGGCTGTCGGAGAACCTGACGGCCCTGCTCGACGGCATTCCCGAGGGGGCCGTCGAGGTGGTGGTCGTGTGCAACGGCTGCACCGACGACACCGCCGCAGTGGCCCGGAAGGTCCCGGGCGTACGCGTCCTGGAGATCGCCGAGGCCTCCAAGGCGCGCGCGGTCGAGGTCGGCAACGCCGCTGCGGTCGCCTATCCGAGACTTCACCTCGATGCCGACGTACGCCTCACCGGCGCCGACCTGCTCCGGCTGGTCGACGCGCTCGAGGAGGACGGGGTGCTGGCCGTCGCGCCCGGGCGGAGCATCCCGACCGAGCGCTCCTCCTGGCCGGTCCGTGCCTACTACCGGGTGTGGCAGGCCCTTCCAGCAGTACGCAGCGGCCTGTTCGGCCGCGGGGCCTTCTGCCTCACCGCCGAGGGCCAGGCCCGGGTCGCCGCTGCCACCGGTTCGGGGGCGAGCCTGATGAACGACGACCTGGTCGCCTCGGAGCTGTTCGCGCCCGCCGAGCGCCGCGTCGTCACCGATGCGACCGTGGTCGTGAGGCCGCCGCGTACGGTCAAAGACCTGGTCAGACGCAGGATCCGCGTCGCGACCGGTAACGCTCAAGCCGACGCCCATGGTGCTCGGCACGGATCCACCTCGTTCTCGGATCTCCTCACGCTCGGGCTGCGTCAGCCTGCGATCGGACTTCGGGTTCCGGTCTTCATGACAGTCACCCTCGTCGCCCGGATGCTCTCCCGCAGAGCTGTTCGGACCGGCGACTACACCACCTGGTTACGCGATGAGAGTTCGCGAGCCTGATCCGAGAAGGAGCACGACTGTGAAGCTGCGAACGGGACTGGCCGCGTTGCTCGGAGTTGTTCTTGTCACCCCTGTCATCTCGCTCGTCACTGCGTCCAGCGCGAGTGCCGACCCATGTGGGCCGGAGGGCAATGCGATCGCGTGTGAGAACAGCAAACCAGGGAGTCCCGCGAGCGAATGGGGTATCACCGGCGCCGGCGACAGCTCGATCCAGGGGTTCGCGACCGACATCAGTGTCGACGTCGGCAACCGGATCGACTTCAAGGTCGACACCGATGCCTCGGCGTACACGGTCACGATCTACCGGATGGGCTACTACGGCGGTGACGGCGCCCGCCGGATCACCTCGGTGACCCCGTCGGCGAACCTGCCTCAGAACCAGCCCAACTGCTATCGCGACACCACCACCGAGATCACCGACTGCGGCAACTGGGCGGTCTCGGCCTCCTGGAACGTGCCGGCGACCGCGGTCTCGGGCGTGTACGTCGCCAAGCTGGACCGGGCCGACACCGACGAGTCGAGCCACATCACCTTCATCGTCCGTGACGACGACAGCACCTCCGACGTCGTCTTCCAGACCTCCGACACCACCTGGCAGGCGTACAACAACTACGGCGGGTCCAGCTTCTACACCGGCGGCGGGAACGGCCGGGCCTACAAGCTCAGCTACAACCGTCCGTTCTCGACCCGCTCCGGCGGGACGTCCCACGACTTCTTCTTCGCCAACGAGTACCCGCTTGTGCGGTTCCTCGAGCGCAACGGCTACGACGTCAGCTACATCTCCGGCATCGACACCGACCGTCGCGGCGGACTGCTCACCAACCACGAGACCTTCCTCAGCGTCGGGCACGACGAGTACTGGAGCGGTCAGCAGCGGGCCAACGTCGAGGCCGCCCGCGACGCGGGCGTGAACCTGCAGTTCCTCAGCGGCAACGAGGTCTACTGGCGGACCCGCTACGAGGCCTCGAAGGACGGCACCAACACGCCCTACCGGACCCTGGTCACCTATAAGGAGTCCTGGGCGCAGGCCAAGCTCGACCCCGCCCCGGAGTCGACCGGCACCTGGCGCGACCCGCGCTACACGCCGAAGTCCCAGGGCGGCGGGAAGCCGGAGAACTCCCTGACCGGCACCATCTTCATGTCCAACCTGACGGACCTGCCGGTGACGGTGAAGAAGTCCCAGGGTGGGCTACGGCTGTGGCGCAATACCGGGCTGTCCGGGATGACCGCCGACCAGACCGCACTGGCACCACACACGGTCGGCTATGAGTCGGACGAGGACCAGGACAACGGGTTCCGACCACCCGGCCTGATCCGGATGTCGGAGACCACCGGGTTCATCGACAACCAGTACATGACCGACTTCGGCCGGACCACGGGCGACGGCACCACGACCCATGCCCTCACGCTCTACCGGGCCGCCAGCGGCGCGCTCGTCTTCGGCGCGGGATCGGTGCAGTGGACCTGGGGTCTCGACTCCGAGCACGACAACCCGTACCACGACGAGACCGCCGACCGGCGCATGCAGCAGGCTCAGGTGAACCTGCTGGCCGACATGGACGCCCAGCCGACGACGCTGATGAGCGGCCTGGTCGCGGCGACCAAGACCACCGACACGACCGGTCCGTCGGTCGCCATCACGTCACCGGCTGCCGGCTCGACACAGCCCAACGGCACCAAGGTGACGCTGACGGGCACCGCGACCGACACGGGCGGTGGCGTGGTGGCCGGAGTCGAGTACTCCCTCGATGACGGCACCTCGTGGCACCCCGCCACCGGCACGACCGCCTGGTCGGTGACGTACGTCCAGCCCGGGGTCGGCAGCACCCCGGTGCGGGTCCGCGCCGTCGACGACAGCGCCAACATCGGCACCGCCGTCAACCGGAGCTTCAACGTGACGTGCCCGTGCAGCATCCTCGGCCAGCGGGAGGTGCCGACGACCTGGAACGCCGTCACCAGCCCGGCGACGCCGTCGGCCAACGACGGCGGCGCCGCCGAGCTCGGCCTGCGCTTCACCCCGCAGGCCGACGGGTACGTCGCGGGCGTCCGCTTCTTCAAGGGCGCCGGCAACACCGGCACCCACGTGGGCTCCCTGTGGAGCAGCAGCGGCGAGCGTCTGGCCCAGGTCACCTTCACCAACGAGTCGAGCGGCGGCTGGCAGTCGGCGACGTTCAGCCAGCCGGTCGCGGTCGCCGCGGGGGCGAGGTACACCGTCTCCTACACGGCTCCGGCCGGCCACTACGCCGTGGCGCCCTGGGCGTTCGCGGCGCAGGGGTTCGAGGCGTACCCGTTCGAGGTCGAGGGTGGCTACGGCGCCGCTCCGGCGGGGGTCTACGCGGGTGCCGGGCAGTTCCCGGCGAGCTCCTACCAGAACCCCAACTACTTCGTGGACGTGCTGTTCACGACCACGGACAACTCGCCGCTGGCCGCCACCAACCAGTGGCCGCTGGCCGACTCCTCCTCGGTCCCGCGCAACACGACGGTGAGCGCCAGGTTCACCAAGCCGGTGGTCGCCTCGTCGGTCGGGCTGCGCCTGACCGACTCACTCGGCAACGTGGTGGCCGGGTCGACCGCCTATGACTCGACGACCAGGACCGTGACCTTCACCCCGTCGGCCAACCTCGCCGGGTTCGTCACCTACACCGCCACGCTCTCGGGGCAGGACAGCGGTGGGACTGCGATCTCGACGGGGAGGACGTGGTCGTTCCGTACGGCCAAGCCGCCGGCCGCGGCAGGGGTCTGCCCGTGCTCGATCTATGACGAGGACGCCACCCCGACGGTCCTCCAGGACCCGGAGAACGCGCAGCTGACGCTGGGCGTCAGGTTCCGCGCCGACGTCGCCGGCACGGTCACCGGGGTCAAGTTCTACAAGGGCGTCAACAACGCCGCCCCGCACACGGGGACCCTGTGGTCGGCCAACGGGGCGGTGCTTGCCCAGGGCACCTTCACCGGCGAGTCGACCAGTGGCTGGCAGACGCTGACCTTCACCGAGCCGGTACAGATCCAGGCGAACACCGACTACGTCGCCTCGTACCGCACCAACGGCTACTACTCGGCCACCCCGAACGCCTTCGCCTCGGCCAACCTGTCGAAGCCGCCGCTGCGGGTGAGCTCGACGGCAGGGGCGTACGCCTATGGCACGGGCTTCCCGGCGGGGACGTCGCCCTCGAGCTACATGGTCGACGTCGTCTTCGAGAAGGGGGCACCGTCGCTGACGATGACCTCGCGCAGCCCGGTTCCGGGGGCGGTCGAGGTGCCGCGCTCGACCAACGTGGTGGCGTCGTTCTCCTCGGCGATCAGCTCCGGCTACTCGGTGTCGGCGACCTCGGGTGGCCAGTCCATCCCGGGGACGACGACGCTCGGCAACTCCGGGACGACACTCACCTTCGACCCGACCTCCTCGCTGCCCGCATCCGCGGACGTGACGGTCACGATCAGCGGGGTCACCTCGACCGAGGGGGCGAGTCTGCCCACGCAGACCTGGACGTTCCGGACCAGATCCGCGGAGACACCAGCGAGCCAGACGCTCTTCGGTGACGTGGTGCCCGCGGTCGAGGCCCAGGACGACAGCTCTCCGGTCGAGGTCGGGACGCTGTTCAGTCCCACCCGAGACGGGCGGGTGACGGCGATCCGGTTCTACAAGGGAGCCGGCAACGGCGGCACCCACGTCGGGTCGCTGTGGACCTCGACCGGCCAGCGGCTCGCCCAGGTGACCTTCACCGGTGAGACCGCCTCCGGCTGGCAGCAGGCCACGCTGTCCAGTCCGGTCGAGGTGCAGGCAGGAGTGTCGTACATGGTCTCCTACCTGGCTCCGCAAGGGCACTACGCGACCACGTCGCAGTTCTTCGCGACCGCCTACTCCTCGGGTGACCTGACCGCTCCGGCGGGCACCAACGGTCGCTATCTCTACGGTGCCGCGGGCGGGTTCCCGCAGTACACGTTCGGGTCGACGAACTACTTCGCCGACGTCGTCTTCGAGCGGGCGGGCCCGACCATCTCGGTCACCGAGCGGGCACCGGACCCGGGCACGACCGAGGTGGCGACCTCGGTGAACCCGTCGATCACGTTCTCGACAGCGATCGCGACCGGCTGGAACATGTCGGTCACGGCCAACGGGTCCCCGGTGGCGGGTTCGGCGGCGCTGAGCAGCGACGGACGTACGCTGCGCTTCACCCCATCGGCGGCGCTGCCGTCCGGGGCGACGGTGTCGGTGACGGTCTCGGGGGTGGTCTCGACCGAGGGGGCGAACCTGCCCACGCAGACGTGGTCGTTCACGACGGTCCCGGCCGTCGTGACCGAGGTGTCGCTGTTCACCGGGGTGACTCCGCAGACCGCGTCGACACTCGACATCATGCCGATCGAGGTCGGCACCGCGTTCTCGACGTCGGTGGCCGGCACGGTGACGGCGATCCGGTTCTACAAGGGCTCCGGCAACAGCGGCACCCACACCGGCTCGCTGTGGAACTCGGCCGGCACCCGGATCGCCCAGGTGACTTTCACCAACGAGACCGCGACCGGCTGGCAGACCGCGACGTTGCCGACACCGGTCGCGCTCACGCCGGGGGCGACGTACGTCGTGTCCTACTACGCGCCCAACGGGCGCTACTCCTCGACGCCCGCCGCGCTCACCCAGTCGCGGACGGTCGGCCCACTGACGGCCCCGGGCGGCGCCAACGGCAGGTATCGGTACGGGTCCGGAGGGGGGCTCCCGAACCGATCCTGGAACTCCACGAACTACTTCGTGGACGTGAGGTTCCGCCCGGCGTCGCCGTAGGCCGGCTGAACGGTCCCTAATTGAAGGGATAGGTGGGGCGAGGCTCTTCGGAGCCTCGCCCGCGCCGATTTCATGGGCGACATGACTGATGTGGATCCGCTCGGCGTGGCAGTGGTCGGGGCCGGTTACTGGGGACCGAACCTGGTCCGCAACTTCCGGAACGCACGGGACTGGTCGCTGGTCGCAGTGGTCGACCTGGACCTCGCGCGGGCCCAGGAGGTGATCGGCGGCGGCACGGACGTGCTGGCCACGACCGACCTCGACGAGGTCCTCGCGCGCGACGACGTGGACGCGGTTGCGATCGCAACGCCCGCGGGCACGCACCGGCAGCTCGTTGAGCGGGCGCTGCGGGCCGGGAAGCACGTGCTCGTCGAGAAGCCGCTGGCCGACGACGTGGAGTCCGGTCGGAGCATGGTCGAGGCCGCGCGCGCCAACGATCTCGTGCTGATGGCCGACCACACCTACTGCTACACGCCGGTCGTGCAGAAGATCCGCGAGCTGATCGAGGACGGGTCGCTCGGCGAGATCCTGTTCGTCGACTCGGTGCGGATCAACCTCGGGCTGGTGCAGCCCGACGTCGACGTCTTCTGGGATCTGGCCCCGCACGACCTCTCCATCCTCGACTTCATCCTGCCCGGCGGGCTGCGCCCCACCGGGGTCGCCGCGCACGGTGCAGACCCGCTCAGGGCGGGCAAGTCCTGCGTCGGCTACCTGACCCTGCCGCTGGAGGGCGGAGCGATGGCTCACGTGCACGTCAACTGGCTCAGCCCGACCAAGATCAGGCAGATGGTGATCGGCGGCAGCCGGCGTACGTTGGTCTGGGACGACCTCAACCCGCAACAGCGGCTCAGCGTCTTCGACCGCGGCGTCGACCTGGTCCAGCAGAGCGTGGACATCGCCGACCGCGCCGCCGCGACCATCTCCTACCGGCTGGGCGACACCTGGGCGCCCGCGCTGCCCGAGTACGAGGCGCTCGGGCGGATGGTCGGCGAGTTCGCCGAGGCGATCCGGCAGGGCCGTACGCCGCGCACCGACGGGGCCGCCGGGCTCCGTGTCCTCTCCGTCCTGGAGGCGGCCCAGACCAGCCTCCGAGCCCGTGGCGCCCTCGTCGAGGTGGCCGCCGAGACCCCGACCCTGGAGCTGATCCGATGACGTCTTTGAATGGTGCCAACGTGCTGGTCACCGGAGGTGCGGGCACGATCGCCTCCACCATCGTGGACCAGCTCCTCGACGCAGGCGTCGCGCACGTCGACGTGCTCGACAGCCTGATCCGGGGTCGCAAGGCCAACCTCGACGACGCCCTCGCCACCGGTCGCGTACGGCTGGTGGAGGGCGACATCCGTGACCGGGACCTCGTCGGCGACCTCACCGCCGGCAAGGACCTGGTCTTCCACCAGGCCGCCATCCGGATCACGCTGTGCGCCGAGGAGCCCCGACTGGCCAACGAGGTGCTCGTCGACGGCACCTTCAACGTGGTCGAGGCCGCCGTGCAGGCACGGGTGGACAAGCTGATCTACGCCTCCTCCGCCTCGGTCTTCGGGCTCGCCGAGGAGTTCCCGACGCCGGAGGGGCACCACCACAACAACAACGACACCCTCTACGGGGCCGCGAAGTCCTACAACGAGGGGCTGGTGCGGTCCTTCCGGGCGATGCACGGGCTCGACTACGTCGGGCTGCGCTACTTCAACGTCTACGGACCCCGGATGGACGTCCACGGCGCCTACACCGAGGTGCTGGTGCGGTGGATGGAGCGGATCGCCGACGGCAAGCCGCCGCTGATCTTCGGCGACGGGCGCCAGACGATGGACTTCGTCTGCGTCCCCGACATCGCCCGCGCCAACATCCTGGCGGCCGCCTCGGACGTGAACGAGGGCGTCTACAACATCGCCTCCGGCACCGAGACCTCGCTGCTGGAGCTGGCCGAGGCGCTCCTGCGGGCGATGGACTCCCCGCTCGGCATCGAGCACGGTCCGGAGCGGGCGGTCAACGGGGTCACCCGCCGGCTCGCCTCCATCTCCGCGGCCCGCGAGGACCTGGGCTGGTCCCCGACGATCGGGCTCGAGGACGGACTGCGACAGCTCGTCGAGTGGTGGGCGCCGCTGCGCTCCGAGATCGCGGCCGGCCGCGAGCTCAGCGGAGGTACGTCGTGAGCAGGGTCAACGTCATGCAGCCGTGGCTGGGCGAGGAGGAGGTCGAGGCGGTCGCCGAGGTGCTCCGCTCCGGCTGGGTCGCCCAGGGGCCGCGCGTGGCCGAGTTCGAGCGCCGCTTCGCCTCCTCGCAGCAGGCCGCTCACGCGGTCGCCACCTCGAGCTGCACGACAGCGCTCCACCTGGCGCTGGTCGTGGCGGGAGTGAGCCCCGGGGACGACGTCGTCGTCCCGTCCTTCTCGTTCATCGCGACCGCCAACGCCGCGGTGTACGTCGGGGCCCGACCGGTCTTCGCGGACGTCTCACCGGTCACCGGGAACCTCACCGCCGAGACGGTCCGGGAGGCCCTGACGCCTCGGACGACGGCCGTGATCGTGGTCGACCAGGGCGGGGTGCCGGTCGACCTGGACGCGATCCGCAAGGTCTGCGACCCGCGCGACATCATGGTTGTCGAGGACGCCGCGTGCGGTGCCGGGTCGACCTACCGAGGTCGTCCCGTGGGCGCCGGCGCCGAGATCGCGGCCTGGTCCTTCCACCCGCGCAAGATCCTCACCACCGGCGAGGGCGGGATGCTCACCACCTCGCGCGCTGACCTGGCCGAGCGGGCGCGCCGGCTGCGCGAGCACGCGATGAGCGTCTCGGCCGCCGACCGGCACGCCAGCTTGGTCTCGCCACCGGAGTCCTACGACGAGGTCGGCTTCAACTTCCGGATGACCGACCTGCAGGCCGCGGTCGGGCTGGTGCAGCTGTCGCGGTTGCCGGAGGTGGTCACCCGGCGCCGAGAGCTGGCCGCCGTCTACGCGAAGTCGGTCGCCGAGATCGGCGGGCTGCGGGCCGTGGCCGACCCGGCCTGGGGCACCTCCAACTTCCAGTCGTTCTGGATCGAGGTGGGGTCCCCGTACCGGCTGGACCGCGAGGGGCTGCTGAGCGCTCTGGCCGAGGCCGGGATCTCGTCGCGGCGCGGGATCATGGCGTCGCACCGGCAGCCTGCGTACGCCTCGCCGTCGCTCAGCCTCCCGGCCACCGAGCACCTCACCGACAACACGCTCATCCTGCCGCTCTTCCACCAGATCTCGGACTCGGAGCAGGCGCGGGTCATCGACGTACTCCGGCAGGGGGGAGCACGTCGATGACCACGCTGGTTCTCGTTGCAGCCAGTGGGCTCGCAGGGGAGGTCGCGGCGGCGGCGGAGTACGACGAGATCGTCGCCGTCGACGACGACCGCGAGTGCTGGGGCCAGATGATCGGCTCGGTCGACGGGACCGGCGGGGTCAAGGTCATCGGGCCGGTCGAGGTCGCCACCGACTGCGGTGACGACCTGGTCATCTGCGCCGGGGCCGGGTCGACGCGCCGACGCCTCTACAACCGGCTGATCGGCTACGGGGTGGCGCCGGAGCGCTACGCGACCATCGTCCACCCCAACGCCTCTGTGCCGGCCGGCTGCGAGCTCGGTGTCGGGACCGTGCTGCTCGCCGGGGTCGTGCTGACCGCCGGCGTACGCGTCGGGCGCCATGTCGTCGCGATGCCCAACGCCGTCCTCACCCACGACGACATCGTCGGCGACTACGCGACCATCTGCGCCGGGGTGACCCTGGGCGGCGAGGTCGTGATCGGTGAGGCCGCCTACCTCGGGATGAGCTCCTCGGTGCGTCAGCGCACCACCGTCGGAGCCGACTCCGTCCTCGGCATGGGAGCGGTCCTGCTCAACGACCTTCCCGCCGGGGAGACCTGGGCCGGAGTGCCCGCCCGCCGTCTGAATTCACGTCAGGAGCTGATCTGGTGAAGGTGCCGTTCGTCGACCTCGGGTCGCAGCAGTCGGAGATAGACGACGAGGTACGCCTCGGGCTGGACCGCGTCTTCGAGCGCACCGGCTTCGTGGGCGGGCCGGAGGTGACCTCGTTCGAGAACGCGTATGCGGCCTACGTCGGTGCCGACCACTGCGTCGGCGTCGGCAACGGGACCGACGCGCTCGAGCTCGCGATGCGGGCCGTCGGGGTACGGCCCGGTGGCGAGGTGATCGTGCCCGCCAACACCTTCATCGCGACCGCCGAGGCGGCCAGCCGGATCGGTGCGCTTCCGGTGCCCGTCGATGTCGACGAGTCGCACTTGTTGATCGACCCGGCCGCGGTCGAGCGTTCGCTTACGCCGCGTACGCAGGCGATCGTGCCGGTGCACCTGTTCGGGCAGACCGCGTTCGTGGAGCAGCTGCTCCCGATCGCGTCCGCGGCGGGTGTCCCGGTGATCGAGGACGCGGCGCAGTCGCAGGGCGCCCGACGGAACGGTCGCCCTAGCGGCTCGCTCGCGACTGTCGCGGCGACCAGCTTCTACCCCGGCAAGAACCTCGGCGCGGCCGGCGACGCCGGCGCGGTGACGACCTCCGACCCGGAGATCGCGCGGATGGTCCGGCTGCTCGCCGCGCACGGCTCGGAGACGAAGTACGTCCACGAGGTCGTCGGGATGAACTCCCGTCTGGACACGATCCAGGCCGTCGTTCTGTCTGCGAAGCTGGCGCGGCTGGAGAAGTGGAACGAGCTGCGTCGGCAGGCCGCCGACCGCTACCACGCTCTGCTCGACGGCGTGCCCGGTGTTCGGCTGCCTTCGTCCGCGCCGGGAAACGTCGACGTCTGGCATCTCTATGTCGTCCGGGTCGCCGACCGTGACCGCGTACTTGCGGCGCTGCTGGAGGCTGGGATCGGCACCGGGATCCACTATCCGTTCCCGGTGCATCTGACTGCTGCGTACGCCTCGCTGGGGTTCGGCGAGGGCTCCTTCCCGGTCGCGGAGCGGGCGGCGGGCGAGATCCTGTCGCTGCCGATGTTCCCGCACCTGAGCCCGGAGCAGCAGGAGTACGTCGCCGAGGTGCTCACCGCGGCGGTGAGGCATGGGTGAGGTGCGTACACCGGTCTCGATCGTCTGCGTCTACAACGACCCGGCGGTGCTGGAGTCGTGCCTGGCGGCCTCCGTCAAGGCCGGTCAGGGCGCATCGCGGCAGACCGAGGTGATCCCCGTCGACAACGTCTCGAATGCGTTCGCGAGCGCAGGTGCGGCGCTGAACCACGGTGCCCGGATAGCACGCAACGAGGTCGTGGTCTTCGTCCACCAGGACGTCTACCTGCACTCGCTGCCCGCGCTCGAGGCCGCAGCCGCGACCCTTCTCGCCGACCCGGCGATCGGGGTGCTGGGCGCGGTCGGGGTCAGCCATCGCGGCGAGGTCGTCGGCGCGATGCGCGACCGGGTCGTCCCGCTCGGCCGCTCCACCTCGGTCCCGGTCGACGTCGACTCGCTCGACGAGGTGCTCTTCATGGTCACCCGCTCACAGGTCCTGCGCGAGCCGCTCTCGGAGTCGCCCGACCTGGCCTGGCACGCGTACGCCGTCGAGTACTGCCTCCGCATGCGCGCCTCCGGCCGCCGTGCCGCCGCCGTCGACATCCCGCTGACACACAACAGCATGACCACCAACCTCGCCCGCCTCGACGTCGCGCATCGCAGCGTCGGCCACACCTATTCGGGTTTGGTGCCCGTGCGGACGACGTGCGGGATCGTCGCCGGTGAGCACGGCGCCGGGACCACGTCCTGGCCCGTCCGGCGGGCCCGGGGCGCGCGTACGTTCTGGGGCGAGTCCGTCCGGGCCCGCCGGGTGAGGCGCTCGCTGCGCGGGGTCCTTCCGGCCCCGGGCCATGCTCGAGGCTCAGTGGTGCTCGCCGACATCCGGCTGCTCGTCGACGACGTCGCCCGGCTCGCCGGCAGCTCCTCGATCCGCGTCATCGACCCCTCCCGCGACGGCACCGTCGGCGAGGCCGAGGGACTCGAGCGCAACGGCCTCGCCTTCTCCGCCGCGACCCTCCGCTGGCCCGGCGTCGTCGCCGCCGTCGCCGCCACCACCCCCGACCAGCTCCTCCTCGTCTCCGGCCTGCGCCCCGAGGAGGTCGCCCCCCTCGCCGCCACCGCCCCCGGCCCCTACGTCGTCGGCCTCGCCCGCGACACCGGCCTCTGGCTCCTCCTCGGCCCCGACCCGACCGCTCTCGCGCCGCTGTGGAGTCGGACGCGTAACCGGCCGTTCTTCGTGGGGTGAGAGGGTGCAGGGATACCCGGTTAACCGGGTATCCCTGCACTTCTCAGGCAATGCAACGCCAGAGAAGTGCAGGAAATGCCAGAGAAGTTCGGCCACATCAGTCGTGCGTAGGGCAAAGCGCGGAAACATGCGCGACTGAAAATGTCGGTGGCCGTCGGCAGGATGCAGAGCATGACACTCTCATTCGACGATTCTCGGCTCACTTCGATCGCCCTTCGCCAGGAGCTGCTCGACAACGGGCACAGCGACAGATCCCTGGCGCAGGCACTACGTACGGGTGCGCTCGCGAGGCCACGGCGCGGCGCCTACGTGGATGGGAGTCTCTGGGAGGGGCTTTCGGACGAGGATCGGTACGCGGTCCGCTGCCGGGCGGCGTACCGGCAGTCGAAGACCGACGTGGTCCTATCCCATGTCTCGGCCGTTCCCTTCCGTGATGGGCCGCTATGGGGTCTTGATCTCGCAGAGGTGCACCTGAGTCGTTCGGACCATCGCACCGGCCGGCGCGAGGCCGGCGTACGTCAACACAGCGGGAAGCTTCTCGAAACGGATGTCGTGACGGAGAACGGCCTTCTGCTGACCTCGCCGGAGCGAACGGCCGTGGAGGTGACGACGGTGGCTCCCATGGTCGCGGCTCTCGGCGTCGTCAACGATCTCCTGCATCGGAAGATCACGACCCTCGAGCGTGTGAAGGCACGCTACGAGCTCTCGATGGAGCATTGGCCGAACTCGCTGTCGACCCAGGTTGTGCTGCGACTTGCTGACCCACGCATCGAGTCCCTCGCTGAGTCGTTGTTCGTCGGGGTTGCGTGGCTGCAGAGCCTGCCGATGCCGATCCCGCAGTACGAGGTGACGGACTCTGACGGGAAGACTCGGCGCCTCGACTTCGCGCTTCCAGAGTTCGGCGTCTGGTTCGAGATCGACGGCAAGGTCAAGTACGAGCAGCCCTATCGGGTCGGGGAGACGGCGACTGACGTGGTTCTCCGCGAGAAGCGCCGCCAAGAGCGGATTGCCGAGGCGACGGGGTGGCGTTGCATGCGGATCTCGTGGGCGGATCTGCAGGATCCCGTACGCCTGGCCGCTCGGATCCGCGCATTCCTCGAGTCCGCCATGACCGCGCAGGTGCCGCGGAGCGCCTGACGTGAGCCTCCGCCGCCCGCGCTGAACGACGCCCGGCAGTCTCCGCAGTCACACGTGTCACAGCCCTCAGGCAATTCCTGCACTTCTCCGGTGTTGCATTGCCAGAGAAGTGCAGGGATACCCGGTTAACCGGGTATCCCTGCAGGCCGGCGGCGAAGCCGCGCCCGAACCGCAGCAGCGGCCCACTCGGGGGCGAGGTCGCGGACGCGGCCGGCGCCGCCGCGGCGGGTCTGGCGCCACATGGAGATGCGGTCGGTGAGGGGCATCGCGCCGAGGAGGCCGGCGGTGATGTCGGCGCCGGTGCGGCTGAACGGGTTGGTGGCCTGGACGGAGACGGTGAGCAGGTCGAGGTGGCCGCGGCCGCGGACGGGGGCGAGCAGGTCGTCGCCGAGCCGCTGCGGTGTCAGGTAGAGCGACTCGGCGTCCGCGACCCAGCCGGGGCCGGTGTGGCAATCGAGGATCGCCTGGGCGGTCGCGCTGCCGCGCGAGACCCGCTCACGCGGCCGGCGGACCAGGTCGAGGAGGGTGTCGCGCAGCTGGTCGGCGCTGTTCGGGCGCAGCATCAGGTGGTCGATCCCGGGAGAGTCGGAGCCCCACACGGCGCACTCGGGCCGGTGGCCGCGGAAGGTGACGACGGGGTTGCCGAGGCCGCCGGACTCGAGCAGCGAGGTGAGCCCGGCGAACGGGAACGAGTCGAGGTAGACGTCGGCGGCATGGTGCAGCGGAGCCACGTCGGGGAGCATGCCCACGGCCTGGATCCGTCCGGACGTACGCCGCGCCAGCCCTGCCCACGGCTCCGACTCCGGATTGGGGCCGGCGACCCGCCACTGCAGGCGGGGTTCGGCGGCCACCGCGGCCTCGACCGCCGCCAGGTAGGTGTCGCCGCCCTGGAACTTGCTCGAGTCGGCAGCGGTCACGACCAGCACGTCGGAGGCGCGTACGTTCCACTGCGGCTTCGCGGTCTCGCGGCGCTTGGTCCGGCCGCGGACGGACAACGGCCGGTTGCGCACGATCGACCGCTCCATCGGCAGGCCGCGACGGTGCTGAGCGAGGTCCTGGCCGCTGCGGCGCAGGTGGACGACCCGGTCGTAGGCCCGCACGCCGACCCAGAAGACGTGGTCGGTGTTGTCGATGTAGACCACGGGCGGCAGGTCGCGGCGGTCGGCGAAGGCGAGCGCGGGGACCACGTCGAAGGGGTGGCAGTGGGAGACCACCAGGTCAGCGGTCGAGGCGAGCGCACGCAGCCGGGCCGCGCGGTGGAGCAGGCTTCCGGGTGTGGTGTCGAGCATCGTCAGGCTGACCCGGTCCCCGAGCCGGGAGGCGATCTTGGCCGGCACGGGAGAGGTCATCTGTCGGGTGGCGACGATCTCGTGAGAGCGGTCGGCGAGCTGGTCGGTCCAGCCGGCGATGATCTGGGTGTGCCCGCCGCTCTGGTACATCTGCGTGACCACGTGCAGCGTGCGCCGCGGCCGGGTCGGCACCGGCACGGACGGGAGCGAGCGGCCCAGCTCGGTGAGCAGCAGCTCGAGGGGCTCGTACGCGAACCAGCCGGTGTGGTTGCCCCAGGCGAACTCGGCCGCAGCTTGCGCCAGCGCGGCCGCGCGCTGCGGCCTTCGTCGAGCGGCGGCCGCGGCGGCGGCGTACATCTCCTCCAGGGTGTCGTGGTTGTCGTCGAGACGGTCAGACATGGACGTCCTCGTTCAGTGTCGTGGAGGGCTCACTCGGGGTGGGGGAGCCAGCGCCGGAGCGGAACCAGCGCACGTCCTCGCGTCGGCGTCGCAGCAGCACCGCCCACACGGCGGCGAGCACCAGGCCGGTGACCGCGCAGGTAATCCAGACCGACGGCTGCGCGACGCGCATCCCGACGGCCGCAGCCCAGACGGCGAGCGCGCCGATAGCCGGCAGAGCGGCTCCGGCGGCGAGGCCACCGAGCCCGACCCCGGCCCGCGCGAGATAGAAGAGGTGCAGCGGCAGGATGACGACGAGCCCGACCGCGAAGGTGGCGAGCGCGACCCCGCCCACGCCGGACCACGCCGCCCCCGCCAGCAACGCCGGCACCAGGGCGATCAGCCAGACGATCTGGATCGTCATCAGGCTGCGCGTCGAGCCGGCGATGACCAGGAAGTCGTAGGCGAGCTCGAAGGAGATCCGCAGCACGGCCAGCGCGCCGAGCCACAGGAGCGGGGCCGCGGCCGCCTGCCAGACGTCGCCGTAGACGAGCCCGATCACCTCCGGCGCCAGTGCGGCCAGTGCCGAGCAGCCCGGGAGCGTCACGGTCAGCACCAGTGCGGAGAGCCGGGTGAAGGCGTGCCGCATCTCGGCCGGGTCGCGCTGCAGCCGGGCGAAGATCACCGGCGTGACCTGCCGCAACGGTCGCGACAGCATCGTGACCGGCCAGCTGGAGAGGTTGAAGGCGACCACGTAGAACCCGAGTGCGGTCGCACCCAGCATGCTGCCGATGACGATCTGGTCTGCGAACCCCACCGCGAAGACCAGGATGCTGGTCACCGCCAGCGGAGCGCCGAAGCGAAGCAGCGTGACCGCGTGTGACCGAGAGAGCCCCATCCGCCACGGCAGCGGCGACATCCGCAGGAACATCACGGTGGTGACGGATACGCCGAGAAGATGACCGATGACCAGGGAGTACGGACCGGCGCCGGCCAACGCCAGCCCGAGCATGACCGGGACCGCCACGATCGTGGCCATCTGGTCGATGAGCATCCGCTTGCCCTGCATCAGGTTGCGCTGCAGCAGCGCCGCCGGGGTTGCGGTGATCCCGCTGAGCACGACCGGGATGGCGAACATCGCCACCAGCATCGCCGCGTCCGGTTCACCCATCGCCCGCGCGTAGGGGCCGGCCCCGATCACCATCCCCGCGGCGATGAGCAGGCTCGCCACGACCGAGATCGTGGTCACCGTCGGCGCGATCTCGCGCGGGTCGTCCTTCCAGCGCACCACCGCGAGGCTCACGCCGAGCTCGTTGAAGCTCAGCACCGCCATCAGGGCGAGGAAGGCGACGGCGTACGTCCCGTAGCTCTCCGGCCCGAGCAGCCGCGCGACGAGGATGCCGACGACCATCGTGCCGAGCTTGGTCACCGCCGTGTTGGCGATGCTCCAGGCGAGGGCGGTGTGGGGGCGGGTCTCAGCCAAGGTCGGTCTCCGGCGGTGTCTCGGCGCGGCGTGCCTTGCGCCGCAGCAGGATCGGGTCGATGCGTACGACCAGGTAGAGGGTGGCCGCGGCGCCGAGCAGCCCCGTGACGGCGAACGCCCGCTTCGAGCTTCCGCCGACGGGGTAGACGACGGTCGAGCCGGGTGCCTCCTTGGTCGTCATCCGGAACGCCTTGTCCACGCGGTACTCGTCCTGCACCCGGTCGAGCGCGGCCGTCATCTCCACGACCAGCTGCTCCTTGCGGGCGCGCACGGTCTCCGGGTCGGAGCCGACGACCTCGATGATCAACCACTGGTCGGTGTAGTTGGGCGCCCACTGGCCGCCGGTGTCGGGCAGCCGGACGGTCCAGCCGTCGCGTACGCCCATTCCGATCAGCCCCGCGTCGGTGGCGGTGAACTTCGGAATCTGCCGGGTTCCGACGACGAGCTTGCCGACCACGCCGGCGGTGATCACCAGGTCCTCCGAGGTCGCCCGCAGCGCGTTGGGATACTGCGCGTTCTTCGGAGCCAGGAAGACCAGGTCCGTACGCGTCCAGTACACGCTGCGGTCCTGGCTCGCGTAGTTCGCGGCGGCGAGGGTGAGGATCGCGCCGACCACCACGATCGGCCATCGTCGGACCATCGCCCGCAGCAGGTCCCACAGCGCCATGGTCGGAACGCTAGGTCTGCCGAGGCCGGGTCAGCCCAGGTCAGCGGGGTCATCGCCCAAATCGGGTAGGACGTCGGCGAGGTCGGTTCGCACCGATCCTGGATGGGTACGTTCGGCCGCATGGTGTTGTCGGAGTTCGTCGGTGCGATCCGGCGACGTTGGTATCTCGCGGTGGTCGGCATTCTGCTGACCGGAGTGCTCGGCTGGAGCGCATCGGCCTTCGTGGCGCCGACCTACACCGCCCGGGGCCTGGTCCTGATGCTCCCCTCCAAGAACGCGGTCGGCCCTGGCGGCAACCCGTTCCTGGGGCTCGGTGGGCTCGACCTGCCGGCCCGGGTCGTGGTCGCCTACTACACCAGCGCGCCCGCCCAGGAGGCGATCGCGGAGGTCACCCCGGGCGCTGCGGTCACGGTCTCGATGGAGGAGTCGACGCGCGGGCCCGTGATCGCGATCGACGTCAGTGCGGACAGCGAGGCCAACGCCATCGAGGCGCTCGACTTCGTCGCCGACTCGATCCCGGACACACTCGGGAGGCTCCAGGACGAGGTCAACGCGAAGGGCAACGCCCGGCTGCGCTCCCGAACGCTCGCGCTGGACGAGACGGCGGCCATCGACGGAAGTGGCCCGCTGCGGGCGCGGATCATGGCCGTCGTGCTCGGCCTCGCGATGACCGCGGTGCTGGTCTACGCGATCGACGGGATCGTGCTGCGCCGCCGCCTGGCCCGCGAGGAGCGGGCCGCGTCCCTGGCCGCCCAGGACGCCGCCTACGACGACGAACCCGACCAGGACAACCGGGACGACCGGGGCGACCGCGGCGACGACCACGTCGTCCAGCGCCTCCACGGCTGAGGCAGGAACGATGGCCGTACGCCGTGGTGTCGATGCGGTGACGTGGCTGAGCCTCTACACGTTCGCTCTCTTCGTGATCCCGTCCTGGCTGGTCTTCCGGCCGCTGGGCAGCGCCGGGTCGGTCTCGATGCTGATGGGGCTGGGCAGCTTCGCGATCTGGGTCCTGCTGAGCATCGGCCGGCCGCTGCCGGTGGACCGGCCCCCGCAGCCGATGCGGGTCGTCCTGGCACTGTTCCTGTTCAGCGTCGGGGTCACCTACGTCATCGCGATGTCGCGTCCGATCAGCCGCGACGAGGTGAGCCCGGCCGACGTCGCGATCCTTGCGATGGTCTCCTGGGTGGGCACGCTGCTGCTCGCCGGCGACGCCATCCCGAGCATGGCCAGGGTCCATGTGCTGGTGTGGCGGCTGGTCGTGGGCGGCAGCTTCCTCGCGGTCCTCGGCCTGGCCCAGTTCTTCGCCCGGCAGATCTTCGTCGACCGGATCTCGGTCCCCGTCCTGACCCCGATGACGACGGTCGAGCTGGCGATGCGCAACGGCCTCGTACGTCCCGCCGGAACCGCGCTGAGCCCGATCGAGTACGGCACCCTGATGGGGATGCTGGTGCCGATCGCGCTCCATGTCGGCTTCCAGCACCGCAACCTCAACCCGCTGGTCCGCTGGGCCCCGGTGGTGCTGATCTGCATGATCATCGCCGCCTCCTCGAGCCGGTCGGCCTACCTCGGCGCCGCCATCGCGGTCGCGGTCTGCATGGTCGGCTGGTCGCGCAAGCAGCGCGCGATGGTGTTGGGGCTCGCGGTCGGCGGGCTGGGCCTGGTGTTCCTGGTCGCGCCCCGGATCATCAACTCGGTGACCGGCATGTTCGTCGGCGCCGAGGAGGACCCGAGCGTCACCTCGCGCACCGACAGCTACGGGGTGGCCTGGTTCTTCGTCGACCGCAACCCGTTCTTCGGGCGCGGGCTGGGGACCTTCCTGCCGAAGTACCGCATCTTCGACAACCAGTACCTCCAGATGATGGTGAGCATCGGGATCATCGGCGTGCTTCTCTTCGTGGCGTTCGTCGTCGCGACGTTCGTCCAGCTCGCCCGGGTCTATCGCGCCTGCGAGGACCCGAAGACGCGCGACCTCGTCGTCGCGCTCATCGGCGCCGCCGCCGCCGGCTTCGCGGGGCTGGCGTTCTTCGACGCGTTCGCCTTCCCGATGACCATGGGCACGATCTTCCTGGTGCTCGGGCTGGCGAGCGCGGTCACCCGGCTGAACGCACGGTCACCATCTGCGACGGCGCCACCTGATCGCACCGAGGCCAGTGGCGAGGACGCGCAGACCGTACGCCCCGGGTGACCCGTCCTGTCAGCACGTCAGGTCGTGCAGGGCAGGTTGCGCACCACGACGGGCTGGCCGGCGGAGTTCAGGGTCGCGGTCGCGGCCTGCCACTGGCTGACCAGGCTGCATCGGACGTCGAGCGGCCCGAAGACCCAGCTCCGGTCGACGACGTACAGGTTCCTCACGGTGCCTGGTGTGCCGAGCCGGAAGGGGTAGCCGCCGCCGCTCACGATCAGGCCGTCGATGTCGACGGAGGTGTTGTCCTGGTCGGGGTAGAAGAACGGGGCGGTGCCGCCACAGTTATTGGTGTCGACGAAGTCGATGACCGTCTTCCGGACGGTGAGCGCCCCACCGCCGTACCCCTGGATGCCGTCACCGTGCCAGTCGGTGCAGACGTCGGGGGAGACGACACGTACGTATGAGTCGTGGATCGCGACGCCGCCGCACGCCGACTTCCCCTGGGCCCGGAAGCCCTCCGGAACGCCGTCGATGAGTACGTTGCGCGCCGTGTAGCCGCCCGAGGTGACTGCGGGCCAGGCCTCGTCCGTCGTCGGGGCCGAGCCACGGACGATCTCGGAGTCCTCGATGACGAGACCGGTCGCGCAGGTGGCGCTGGCGAAGTTGACGATCACCGAGCCGACCGCCTGCACCCGGCGCAGGGTCACGTTCTTGGCGGTGACGTTGATCGTCCCGTTCGTCACGCGCAGGTCCTCGACGACGGCCCCCGGCGTACTGATCGTGTACGTCCCGGTCGCCGACCGCTTCGGCTGCCAGCCGTCCGGCAGCCCGGCCGAGGCGCGGGTCGGGAAGCCACCGGTGGGAGGGGCGGAGGTGGGCGTGGGAGCGGACGTCGTCGGAGAGCTGGCCGGGGAGCTCGGGGAGGTCGACGGAGCTGTCGGCGAGCTGGCCGGCGAGCTCGGGCTGACGCTCGTCGAGGGACTGGGGCTCTGGGACGGAGGCGCGCTGGAGGGCGACGCACTGCCGGACGGAGTCGGTGAGGTCGTCGGCTCCTCGCCGGAGCCGGCCGGCCGCACGACGATGTCGACCTGGTAGTTGGTGGCGCGGTAGGTCGAGCGGGGGAACTCGCCCGGCCGGTAGTTGTAGACACCCGCGTTCGCGCCCGCCGACAGCGGACCGTTACTGATCGGACGGTCGAAGAAGTGCTCGTCGGTCGAGTAGTGACCACCGGGCGCGGTGTACGAGACGACGTAGGAGCGGCCCGGCTGGAGACGTACCGGCCGCTCGAGCGCGGCGGCCCGCAGGCCGTCTCCGGCCGCGCCGCCGAGCTGGACGCGGGAGAGCGCGCGGCCCCGTCCCGACCACAGGGTCGCCTGGTGCGGGCCGTGGTTGTTCGGGCCCAGGTACACCTGGACCGCGACCGCCTCGACCGGCTCCGAGGTCCGGAACCGCATCCCGAGCTCGACCGGCCGGGAGTCGGAGTCCGTCAGGACCGCGGGTACCGCGTCGTCGGGGAGAAGGCTGAAGGTCTCCGGGTGCGCGGTCGCCGTGCTGAACGCCCACAGGCCGCTGCCGGCGATGAGGGTGACCAGCACGCTGGCGAGAGCGGTACGCCGCCATCGGGTGGTCCTGCTGCGACCGTGGGGAGGCCGGTCGATCCGTCGTCGATACGTGCTGGGGGGCATGCTGTGGGAGGGCATGAATGCACCTGTTCGTATGGAATACCGCCGAAGGCATCGACACTACGTTTGATCCGTCCTGCACAGACACCCCCAAAACTCGGTATCTATGGCGCGTTTTCCAGCCCCAGACGTCATTCGCAGGGTAGGTCGCGGATCGGGACGGGCTGCCCCGCTGAGTCCATCGTGACCACGGCCGCGCTCCACTCGGTGACCACCCCGCAGTTGACGTCGAGCGGGCTGTAGACCCAGCTCTGGTCGACCACGTAGAGGTTGCGGACCGGTCCGGGCATGCCGTTGCGGAACGGGTAGCCGCCGCCCGCCACGACCAGGCCGTCGATGTCGACCGATTCGTTGCCCTGATCGGTGGGATTGAAGAACGGGGCGGTGCCGTGGCACTCGTTCTTGACGTCCAGGATCATCACCGTCCGGCGTACCTTGACCTGGCCGCCGCCGTAGCCCTGCAGGCCGTCGCCGTGCCAGTCGCTGCACACGTCCGGGGAGGTGACCCGGATGAAGGAGTCCTGGATGCCGATGCCTCCGCAGCGCTCCTTGTTGGAGGCGCGCAGCCCCTCGGGTACGCCGTCGATGACGACGTTGCGCACCGTGTAGCCGCCCGCGGAGACCGCCGGCCAGGCCTCCTCGGTCGTGGGGGCGCTGCTCCGGATGAAGTCGGAGTCCTCGATCACCAGCCCGGTGCTGCACTGGTCGTTGTAGTCGTTGACCACGACCGAGGCGATCGCCTCGACGCGGCGCAGGGTGACGCCGGGCGCGGTGACGTAGATGACGCCGTTGGTGATCCGCAGGTCCTCCACGACTGCACCCCGATGCCGGATCCAGAAGTCTCCGGTCGCGGTGCGCTTCGGCTTCCAACCGGCGGGCAGGCCGGCCGACTCACGGGTGGGGAATCCCTTGGCCGGCGGCGCGGCGGTCGAGGACTGCGTACGATCCGGGGTCGCCGACGGCGCGGGCGTCGGTGTCGGCGGGGCCGATGCCGAAGGGCTCGGGTCGGCCGAGGGGGTGGGGCTCACGCTCGCGGGTGGCTCGACCGTCGGCATCGAGTCGGAGCCGGTGTTGCTCACCTGGTCCGAGTCGGGCCACAGGAACCAGGTCATGGCGACCAGCAGCAGAGCCAGCCCGCCCGCGATCGCGATCCGCCGGCGCCGGCCTGGCTTGGTTGGCATGTGTTCGCACCCGTTCGCGTCTCGATGGCCATTGTCTTCGTCGGCACTGTTTGCCGACACTGCCCGACCTCGTGGTCGGGGGCATCCTTCAAACTGGTTACTTCTCAGCAGGTCGGCGCCCGTTCAGCGCAGTCTCTTGACCAGGCCTGCCGCCTGGCGTTCCATCCTCTTGGCGATGCCCTGCCCGGTCAGGATGTGGCCGCGTACGCTGGCCCCGTCGTCCTCCGCGGTGACGCTGAACCTCGGCTGCAGCCAGGCTCCGGCCACCGCGTGAGCACGGTCGCTGGTGTAGACGTGCTGGTAGCTCAGGCGGCGCAGGTGACGCAGCGTGGCGCGGTCGTAGCGGCCCAGCGGGAGTGCCGCCTCGTCCACCGTCTCGCCGGCCGCCATGGTGATGTGCTCGCGGGCTTGGATCAGCTCGCGGCGTACGCCCGCGGCATCGAGGCCGCGCCAGCTGACGTGGTCCATGCCGTGGGTGCCGATCCGCATGCCCGCCACCCGGAGGAGCCGGACGTCGAGGCGGTCGACGCTCCCCGGCTTCCCCAGCCGTCCGGCCAGCACGAAGAAGGTCGCGCTCAGGCCACGGGCCTGCAGGCCCGGCAGTCCGATCGCGACGTCGGAGTGGTTGCCGTCGTCGAAGCTGATTCGCACCTCGGGGCGGCCGGCGACGGCATCGAGGATGTCCTCGTAGGCGTCCTGGCTGATCCAGTAGCGGTCCTCGCCCGGCTCCAGCTCGCGCTCGGGCTCGCCTATGCCGTGGAAGCAGATGTTGGTCACGTGGGCGGGCATGTCCTCCACGCTAAGGATGTGGAGGCCGTGTCCGGCCGACCTTTGCGAAGGCCTACCTCATACGGGGGATCTGCGGTCGGGAGGCGGGTCCGGTGGGGGTGGACCCCGTCGAGACTCATGACGTGTCGCTCCCGATCCGAACCATCGCCGTCGTGGTGGTGACCTACAACAGCGCTCACCTGCTGGCCGATCTCGTCGGCTCTCTGCCGGGTGGGCTCGCCGGTCTCGGGTGGCGGCTGGTGGTCGCCGACAACGCCTCCGCCGACGCCACCGTGGCGACCGCGCGCCGCCTCGCGCCGGACGCGACCGTCGTCGAGACCGGTCGCAACGGCGGCTACGCCGCCGGGATCAACGCGGGTGTCGCGGCCGCCTTCGCCGAGGATCCGGACGTCGGCGCGGTGCTGGTGCTCAACCCGGACGTACGTCTCGAGCCCGACTGTGTCGCGGCGCTCGCCCGCGAGCTCGTGTTCGGAGTCGGCGTGGCCGTGCCCCGGCTGGTCGACGCCGAGGGCCGGCTGATCGAGTCGATGCGTGGCGCGCCGAGCCTGGTGCGGGCCTTCGCTGACGCCGTGGTGGGCGCCAACCGCGCCGGCCGGGTCCGGTGGGCGGGGGAGATCGTGGCCGACCCGGCGGAGTACGAGCGCGGCCAGGACACCGACTGGGCCGAGGGGTCGACGCAGCTGATCAGCGCCGAGTGCTGGCGCGCGTGCGGCCCCTGGGACGAGTCCTACTTCCTCTACTCCGAGGAGACCGAGTTCCACCTACGTGCCCGCGACCGGGGCTTCCGGGTGCGGTTCGCGCCCGCCGCGCGCGCCGTGCACCTCGGCGGCGAGTCCACCACCTCACCGGGGCTGTGGGCGCTCCTGGTCGCCAACCGGGTGCGGCTCTTCACGGTCCGCCGCGGGCGGGTCCAGGGGGCTGCGTACTGGCTGATGGTGCTGGCCCGTGAGTGCAGCCGGGCGCTGCTGGGGAAGCAGACGTCGCGCCGTGCCGTACGCACGCTGGTCAGCCCCCGCCGGATGAGCGCCCCGCGTGGGCCGGAGTGGGTGGCGAGCGCATGAAGGCCGTGCTCGCCCCGATCACCGCCGAGGACCTTCCGGCCGTCTCGACGTTCCTGCACGAGCAGCTGAACCCGCGGGTGCAGGAGCTCGAATGGACCCAGGCGCTGCGGGTGCCGTGGGACGTACCCCAGCCCAACCACGGGTTCTTCCTCGCCGAGGGGGAGCGGGTGGTCGGGGCCTATCTCGCCTACTACTCCGAGCGTCGGGTCGGCGCGGAGACGCTCCAGGTCTGCAACCTGGGCGCCTGGTGCGTGCTCGACAGCCACCGCCATCAGGGGCTGCGGCTGCTGACCACGCTGCTCAAGCAGCCCGGCTACGAGTTCACCGACTTCTCGCCGTCGGGCAACGTGATCGCGCTCAACCGGAAGCTCAAGTTCACCGACCTGGACACGACCACGTCGCTGGTGCCGGCCGTGTCGCCTGGCACTGTGCTGCCGAGGCGGCGCGGGGTGCGGGTGAGCAGTCGTCCCGACGTACTGGACTCGGTGCTCCAGGGCGAGGAGCGGGACCTCTATGCCGACCACCGCGCCGCCGCGGCGGCCCTTCACGTGGTGCTGAGCACGGGCTCCGAGCACTGCTACGTCGTGGCCCGCAAGGACACCCGCAAGGGCGTACGCGCCTTCGCCTCGGTCCTCTACGCGAGCCACCCGGAGCTGCTCCGGCGGCACGCGCCGCGGCTGGCCTCGCACCTGCTGACCCAGCACGGCACCGCCGCGACCCTGGTCGAGCACCGGGTCGCGGGCGGGGCTCCGGGCGGTTCCTACCGGCTCTCGCGGTCGCGGCCGAAGATGCTGCGCAGCGACGCCCTCGACCCGGCGCGGGTCGACTACCTGTACAGCGAGCTGACATGTCTGGAGTGGTGAGATGACGTACGTCGGGGGGCCGGTTGTCGGAGGACTGGTGGTGCGGCTGCTGGCGGAGAGGGTCGGCTCGACGCCGTTCTTCGCCTACGACCGGGCCGCGATCGACGCCCGGGTGGCCTCGTTGCGCGAGGCGCTGCCCGGGGATGTGCACCTGAGCTATGCGGTCAAGGCCAACCCGATGCCCGCGGTGGTGCAGCACCTGGCCCGCACCGTCGACGCGCTCGACGTCGCCTCGGGGGCCGAGATGCGGGTGGCGCTCGACACCGGGACGGACCCGGGCGCGGTGAGCTTCGCGGGGCCGGGAAAGTCGGTCGCCGAGCTGTCCCAGGCCGTCGCGGCCGGGGTGCTCGTCGAGATCGAGTCACCACTGGAGGCCGACCGCCTCGTCGAGGCCGCCGAACGGCTCGGGATCCGGCCGCGGGTCGCGGTGCGGGTCAACCCGGACTTCGAGGTCAAGGGCTCCGGGATGCGGATGGGCGGCGGCGCCCAGCAGTTCGGGGTCGACGCCGAGACGGTGCCGCTGCTGCTCAAGACGCTGCACGACCGCGACGTCGAGGTGGCCGGCTTCCACGTCTTCTCCGGCTCCCAGAACCTGCATGCCGAGATCCTCGCCGAGGCCCAGGAGCGCACCGTCGACCTCGTCCTGCGGCTCTCCGGCGACCTCCCTTCGGCGATGACCTATCTCAACATCGGCGGCGGCTTCGGCATCCCGTACTACACCCAGGACCAGCCCCTCGACCTCCCGCTGGTCGGGTCGCGCCTCGAGGAGCTGCTGGCCACCCGCGTACGTCCTGCGCTGCCGTCCGCGCAGGTCGTCATCGAGCTCGGCCGCTATCTGGTCGGCGAGGCCGGCGTCTATGTGACCAGGGTCGTCGACCGCAAGATCTCCCGCGGCAAGACCTTCCTGATCGTCGACGGCGGCATGCATCACCAGCTCGCTGCCTCGGGCAACTTCGGCCAGGTCATCCGCCGCAACTATCCGATCTCGGTTGCCGCGGCTGCTGGTGACGCCGAGGCCGCGGAGGAGACGGTGCAGGTCGTCGGCTGTCTGTGCACGCCCCTGGACCTGCTCGGCGACAAGGTGAGCCTGCCGCGCGCCGAGGTGGGCGACCTCGTCGTGGTCCACCAGGCCGGGGCGTACGGCCTCACCGCCAGCCCTACCGCCTTCCTCAGTCACCCGGCGCCGCTCGAAGTGCTCGTCTGAGTCCCGTGAACCCGTTGAACCCGAAGGAGTCCCCATGACCATCGACACCACCGAAGCGACCCTCGACCGGGTCGGCGAGGCGATCACCGAGGTGATCGGCACCGATCACAGCGCCGGCACGCTGAGCGCGGACACGCTCCTCTTCGGCTCCCTGCCCGAGCTCGACTCGCTCGCCCTGGTCGAGCTGATCACCGTCCTCGAGGATCGCTTCGGCTTCGAGATGGACGAGGACGACATCAACGCCGAGGTCTTCGAGTCCGTCGGGTCCCTGGCGGAGTACGTGCGCGCGCAGATCGGCTGACCGCTGGTCGAGCCGCCCCCGCTGGTCGAGCCGCCCCCGCTGGTCGAGCCGCCCCCGCTGGTCGAGCCGACGTCGTGAGGGACGAACGACGTCGTGTCGAGACCAACACGGCGACCGCCGGAGGCCGCCGTGCCGAACCCGCCCAAGCCACGTGGGGCCACGCCACCGCCAAGACTCCGCATGCAGCGCACGCTGCTCACGATCAC
>NZ_JBEXRR010000053.1:0-33972 GCF_040613175.1 Nocardioides sp. NPDC006303 | reverse complement strand
CTCACGTCGTTCAACGCCAACTCAACGCGTACGAATCTCTCCGCGCCACACCCCGGCCGCCGCCCCGATAGCCAGCCAAATCTTTTCTCGACGGGGCCCGGTGTCAAGGACCGCGAAGCGGCCGGCGAAGCCGGCGGCCGAAGGCCGTCCTTTACTCCGGGGCCCGTCGAGAAAACCCTCCAAGAACGGGTCGGCGGCCCACCCCAACCCCGAAGAACAGCCGAAAAGCACTCCCTCAAAAGACAGGCTCCCGATAGATTCTCCAGCCGTGGAGCACTGGACGACGATGGACGAGATCCTCGCGGCAAGATCAAGGTTCGAGTCAGCGATAGAAGGCTGGACGCCCCCGAACGCCCACGGCGTAGGCCTCCGCCCATCCACAGCAGCCAACCACGAGCCAGAACATTTCCCCCTGGTCAACGCCTACGGCCACCGCCTCCCAGCAGTGGTGATCGCAACAGTCGCCGGACACAAGCGCGGGACAGCGGCGTACAGACTGACTCGAGAGGAGCTCGAGCGCGCGATCGAGCTGATCTCGCCCGCGGAGGCGTACGTCGACTACGACCATCCCAACGTACGGAGCTGGCGCGACAGGATCCTGCCCGCGCTGACCGAGGATCCCGAGGCCGAGGTGGTGGCGGTCTTCATCGGCGACGAGCCGGAGGAGTCCCCTGATCCGGCGATCGACGCCTTCCGGGCGGCGTTCCCGGACCAGGCCGTCGCGATCGCGGCGGCCAGCGCGGGGGCGGCTGTGGTCAGGGAGATGTACGGCACCGACCTGAGCCACTTCGACAAGTCCCCGACCGACTTCGCGACCGAGGCGGACATCGCTTCGGAGAAGGCGATCCGGGAGACGATCGCGACGTACCGGCCGGAGGACGCCTTCGAGGGTGAGGAGACCGGCCGCAGCGGCGACAGCGAGCGGCGATGGTTGGTCGACCCGCTCTGCGGGACCCTCAACTACGCCGCCCAGACCCCGCTCGCGGCGGTGAACGTCGCGCTCGTGACACCCGAGGGCGTGAAGACGGCAGTCTCGGCGGACCCGATCAGCGAGGAGATCTTCTGGACCGACGGCACCGACGCCTGGATCCGCAAGGGCGGCGGCGACACCGTCCTCACCCCGAGCCCGCGCACCCGCCTCGTCGACATCCAGAGCGACGGCCTGCTCGACCGGCCGTTCGTCGGCGGGCAGCTCGTCGCCGACCCTCGCCTGCGAGCCCAGTTCGGCCCGCGCGTGATGTCCTCCACCCTCGCGGTCGCCTGGGTCGCGGCGGGCCGGCGGGCGGCGTACGTCACCGACGGCCACCTCGAGGGAAGCGTCCACTTCACCGCCGGCATCGCGCTGTGCCAGGCCGCCGGTTGCGTCGTCACCGACCTCAACGGCGACCCGATCCACACCGGCCGCGGGATGATCGCCGCGGCCGACGCGGCGACCCACCAGCTGCTGCTGGACCTGGTCCGCCCGCACCTGGCGGCGGCGGACCCGGACCGGACGAGCCCAGCCTGAGCCGAGCGGCTCAGCGCTGCATCAGCGCATCCATCGCGACCGCGAGGGCAGCGGCTACCCGGAAGTCGACGCGCGGGTCGTGGACGGTGACGGTGTACTTGTCACGGAAGGCGAAGCGGCGCTCGATCGAGATCAGCGGCTGGCCCTCGGAGGAGACATAGTCGAAGTGGATCGGCATGAAGTCGAACTCGGTGAAGCGGCGCAGGATGGCGACCAGCTGGTTGCGCTCCTGACCGGTGCCGGTGTAGCCCGGACCCTCCACCTGGAACGTCGAGCGCAGCAGGCTCTTGCCGAAGTCCTTGCGGAAGAAGCCCAGCGCCGCACCGCTCGGGTCGGTGACGTCGTAGCCGGCGTTGAGGTCCATCACCGCACGGGCCTTGAACGCGAAGACGGCCTGCGACTTCGACTCGTCGGCGTAGAACGTCACCTGCTCCTTGAACGCGAGCCGCTTCTGCTGCGCGAAGGCGAGGACCTGCCCCTCCGAGCCGTCGGCGTTGGCGGCCTGAGCGACGTACTTGTTGGTGAAGGGCGTCACTTTCTGGCGGAGGAAGAAGCGGGGTACGTGGTACGGCTGCTGCGTCATGGGCGCAACCTATCGGTCGTCAGCGACGGCGCGCGACGAGATACGCCTGCGGCGTCCGCTCCCAGTCCTCGGCGGAGCGCACCACCGTCCCGGTGACCTCGAAACCCGCCTCCTCGAGCAGGGCGCTGGTCGCCTCGACCGGGAGCCGATAGCCGTCGAAGGTGACGTCGTGGCCGTAGGCGCCGATGTGGCGTACGTGCTCGTCCCCGACCTGGAATGCGGTCACGAACCGGCCGCCGCGGCGGGTGACCCGGGCGAGCTCGGCGATGACCTCGGGCCGGCGCGCGGGCGGCGTGTGGATGAGCGAGTACCAGGCCAGTACCCCGGCGAGCTCACCGTCACGGAGCGGGAGGCGAGCCATGTCGCCGACCTCGAACCGGAGCGCCGGATGCCGTTCCTTGGCCTGCGCGATCATGCCCGTCGACAGATCGACCCCAAAGACGTCGATGCCTCGCTCGGCCAGATAGGCCGTCACCCGCCCGGGCCCGCAGCCGATGTCGCCGACCAGCCCGCCACCGTCCTTGCGTACGTAACTGACGAACGTGTCGAGGACGCCGGCGTCGAAGGAGGTCTCGGTGATCGTCGGGTCGACGATCTCGGCGTACGCCTTGGAGACGGTGTCGTAGGCGGCCCGGACCTCGGTGACGTCGTAGGGCTCGGTCACGGACGCCCTCGCACGAAGGCAGCGGTCATCGCCATCACCGACTCCGCGGCCGGGAAGGTCTGACCGTGGCGCCAGAAACCGTGGATCTGGCCGACGGCACGGAAGGCGACCACCTCGACGCCGAGGTCGGCCAGCCGGAGCGCGAAGTCCTCGTTCTCGTCGGTGAGGATGTCGCCCTCAGCGCTGACGATCAGCGTCGGCGGCAGACCGCGCAGCTCCTGGTCAGAGGCGAGATAGGGGCCGAGGTCGGGGTTGCGGAGATCGGCCTCGGTCGAGGCGTACTGCTTCCAGTACCACGCGGCCTCCTCGTTCCAGCCGTCCGCCATCGCGTAGCCCGGAGTGCTCATCGACGGGTCGAGGAACGGGTAGACGAGCACCATCGCGCCGAAGACGCCCGGGTTGCGCAGCGCCGCGACGAGGGCGAGGTTGCCGCCGGCGCTGTCGCCGTGGACGTACGCCGGCAACGTGCTCAGCAGCGGGTCGTTGGCCAGCCACTTGACGACCGTGTCGGCGTCGTCGGGAGCCGCGGGATAGGGGTGTTCGGGAGGCCTGCGGTAGTCGACCGACAGCACCCGCAGCCCGCTCCGGTTGGCCAGCCGCCGGCACGCGGCGTCGTGGACCTCGACGTCGTTGAAGACGAAGCCACCGCCGTGGAGGTGGACGATCACCCCCTCGCGTACGTCCTCGGGGGTGTAGAGCCGGCACGGAACCCCGTCGGCGTCGATGCCGGTGACCTCCGCGACCTCCTCCTTCGCCTCGGCCGCGGCCATCTTGCGGGCCTGGTCGCGCTGGGCGGCGACATCGACCTCCCAGACCGGCGGCGAGGCCTCCTCGGCAGCGATGGCACGGCGGGCGGCGGGGAAGAGTCGAACCATGTCAGAAGATTCCCACACGAGTGGCGGTGGTGCATGCTGATGCGCATGACAGTGGCGGGGGTCATGGGGACCTCGATCTACATCATCGACCTGCTCATCAAGGTCATCGCGCTCGGAGTCGTGCCGAAGAACCGGCGTCCGGCCAGCGCGATGGCGTGGCTGCTGGCGATCTTCTTCATCCCGGGAGTCGGCCTGGTCGGCTACCTGCTGCTCGGTCAGACCCGGCTCGACCGGCGGCGTCACGAGCGGCAGCGGGCGCTCAACGAGGAGGTGCTGAGCTACGTCCGGGGCCTGCCGAGGACGCCGCACGAGAAGACGATCTCCGAGGTCGACGCGGCCACGATCGAGCTGAACGAGCGGCTCGGTTCGCTGCCTGCCAGGGCGGGTAACCGGATCGATCTGATCGACGACTACGCCGCCTCCATCGAGGCGATGACGGCCGCGGTGGACGAGGCCGAGACGTACGTGCACGTGCAGTTCTACATCACCGCCTGCGACCACATGACCGAGCCGTTCTTCGACGCCCTCGACCGGGCCGCGGCGCGTGGGGTGAGCGTCCGGCTCCTCCTCGACCACCTCGGCTCGCGCGGGATCCCGGTCTGGCGCAAGCTCGTGAAGCGGCTCGACGCCTCCGACATCGACTGGCACCCGCTGCTGCCGATAGACCCCCTCCGCGGCCAGATCCGCCGCCCCGACCTGCGCAACCACCGCAAGCTCCTTGTGGTCGACGGCCGGATCGCCTTCACGGGCTCGCAGAACCTCATCGAGCCCGGCTACAACAAGCCCAAGAACCACCGGGCCGGCCGGGAGTGGGTCGAGCTGAACGCCCGGATCGAGGGTCCGCTGGTGACTGCGCTGAACGTCGTGTTCGCCAGCGACTGGGACACCGAGACCGGCGAGCTGCTGCGGTCCGAGCTGGCCGCCACCGCGCCGCGTGCCGGCGACGTGACCGGCCAGGTCGTGCCCAGCGGACCGGGTGTCGACGCCGAGAACAACCTGCGCGCGTTCACCCATCTCATGTACGCCGCCAAGAAGCGGATCTCGATCACCAGCCCCTACTTCGTGCCGGACGAGTCGCTGCTGTACGCCGTGACGACGGCCGCCCGCCGCGGCGTCGATGTCGAGCTCTTCGTCAGCGAGGGCAAGGACCAGTTCATGGTCTACCACGCCCAGCGCTCCTACTACGAGGCGCTGCTGAAGGCCGGTGTCCGCATCTACCTCTACCCCAAGCCCGCCGTCCTGCACTCCAAGCACTTCAGCATCGACGACGAGGTCGCCGTGCTCGGCTCGAGCAACATGGACATGCGCTCCTTCGCCCTCAACTACGAGATCTCGCTGATGCTCTTCGACGGCGAACCGGTGACACAGCTGCGGAAGGTCGAGGACAACTACCGGGCAATCTCGCGCGAGCTGCTGCTCGAGGAGTGGCTCGCGCGACCGAAGGTCGCGGCGTACGTCGACAACGTGCTGCGCCTCACTGCGGCGCTCCAGTGAGCCCGGCGGGCACCGGGCTCGAAGAATTCGGCGGCGGGTTCGTCCGCGGCTCCTTAGACTCCCGCCGTGGACCTTCGAGCACGCGCCGCCACGCTCGCGGTCCTGGCCTTCCTGGGCTTCGTCGCCGCCGGCTGCGCTGACCTTCCCGGGGGCGCCGGCCCCTCTCCCGCACCGACGCATCCTCCGTACGACCCCACTCAGGCCGACTACGCGGCGGTCGAGAATCTGCTCGCCCAGCGCGCGACGGCCGCGCTGCAGGGCGACGAGGCGGCCTTCCTCGCCACCGTCGACCCCCGCGACCAGAAGCTCGTCGACCAGCAGCAGACGATCTTCACCAACCTCCAGCAGCTTCCGATCAAGTCGCTCGCCTACGAGGTGAAGGCCCTCGACCGCACCCCGGACGAGGTCCGCAACGACGGTGTCCTCTTCGCTCCGCACGTCGCAGAGGTGGCCCAGCTCGAGGAGGCCCACCGCGCGCCGGTCTCCAACGCGACCGACATGACCTTCGTACGCCACGACGGCGACTGGGTGATCGGACGTGACCGCGCCGCGCCCGAGGACAGGTACAGCCGGCCGTGGTTCGGCGGTCCGGTCGCGGCGGCGACCGGGCGTTCGGTCCTCGTGGTAACCGAGCGCGACGGGCCCACGGGTGCCGCCGAGCTCCTGGACCGCGTCTCGACGGCACGCGCCGAGATCAGGGATGCCCTCGAACCCGTGTGGCGCGGCGAGGAGGGCGAGCCGCCGCTGCTCATCGACGCGACGTACAACGGCACGCCTCCCGGGGACATCTTCGAAGGCGACGACGGCGCCGCTGCGGTGACCTACTGGGTCGACGCGTCCGGGTCCATGTCGGGCTTGGCTGGAGCCGTCATCAAGGACAACCCCGTCGCGACGAACCGGTTGGCCACGGACGACCACACGCTGCGCCACGAGCTGAGCCATGTCTACGGTCCTGCGTTGGTGCCCACCTGGGTCAACGAAGGTCTTGCCGAGTACCTCTCCGGCTGCGAGTCCAACATCTGCGGCGAGGACGAGCAGCGCGACCAGCTGCTCGCGCACGAACGAGCGATCCCGGGCGACGAGGAGTGGGGCGAGGACGGGTCGATCGACTACGCCGTCTCCCACGCGGCGGTCTCGTGGCTGATCGACGAGAACGGTGGGCTGGGGAAGTTCCTGGAGTTCTGCAACGACTTCTACCTGCACCTGCCGAGCGGGAGCGACGACTTCCACGACGGGACGGACAAGGCCCTGCAGGCGTCGTACGGTATCGCTCAGGAGCAGCTGGTCGACGGCACCTGGTCTTGGTTCGACGAGCTGCCCTCCGATTGACTGGCCACATGCGCCCGAGAACGCCCATCCGCGTGGGGGTCCACTCCGAACCCAGTCACATGAAATCTCGCGTCGTGGCTGTGATCGCTCTTCTCCTCCTCTCCGCCGGCTGCGGTTCCACCGCCGACCAAGCCGGGGAGCCGACGACCTCAGTCGCCTCCTCGACGCCGTCGACCGCCGAGTCCACCCCGGCCGAGACGCCGGCTGGGGAACCCGCCTGCGAGGCAACGGGACGCTATGCCGACTACTCCGAGGCTGCCGTGGCCGACGAGTGCTACACCGACACGATCCTCTTCTTCCACGCGCCCTGGTGCCCCGAGTGCCGCGGGTTCGAGGAGGCGATCAAGAGCGGCGAGGTGCCTGACGGGGCCCAGATCCTGAAGGTCGACTACGACTCCGCGACCGACCTTCGCAAGCAGCACGGAGTGACGATCCAGTCGACCTTCGTACGCGTCGACCCCGCCGGCAAGACGGTCAAGCTCTGGTCGGGCTACGGCCAGGACAAGTCGGTCGACGCCATCCTCGAGAACACCCAGTGACGCTGCTGCTCGCATCGTTCCTCGCCGGAGCGCTCTCGGTGCTCGCCCCGTGCGTGGTGGCGTTCGTGCCGGTGATCCTGTCCCGCGGGACCGGCGAGCGCCGGCCGTGGGTGGCGGTGGCCGCGCTCGGCGTCTCCGTCATCGTTTTCAGCATCGTGCTCAAGTCGACGACCCTCTTGATCGACGTCCCGCCACGGTTCTGGAGCGTCGTCTCCGGTGTGATCGTCGCGCTCTTCGGCGTCGTGATGATCTGGCCACGGCTGTGGGACGCGGTGGCGTTCCGGCTCGGGCTCGGATCCCGCGCCCAGGAGCGGCTCGCCCGGGCGAGCACCCGTCGCGGGATCGGTGGCGACATCCTCCTGGGCGCGAGCATGGGGCCGGTGTTCAGCGCCTGCAGCCCGACGTACGCCTTGATCGTGGCCGCCATCCTTCCGGCCGAGCCGCTGCGCGGGCTCGGCTACCTGCTCGCGTACGTCGCGGGCCTGACGCTCCTGCTGGCCGCGGTCTTGGTCGGTGGACGGGCGCTGATCGCCCGGCTCAGGTGGGCGATCGACCCTGAGGGCGCCTTCCACAAGGTGCTCGGCGTCGTCCTCGTGCTCATCGGCGTCGCGATCGCGACCGGGCTGGACAAGGCCCTGCTCACCCTGCTCGTGGAGCAGGGGCTCTTCGACTGGCAGATCGGTCTGGAGGGCCGGCTCAGCACGGACCAGTGAGCCCGGCTGTGGCCGACAAGAACGACCGGCCGCGCAGGAGCGGCACCACCGACGACCTGTCCACCTCGGCGGCCACGACCACGTCGTCGACGTACCCCTTCGCGGCCAGCTCCCGCCCGCCGGCGCAGGCATGGAGCGCGTCCGGAAGATCGGCCGCACGGAACGCGTCTCGCGCCATCGCGGCCTCGGGCGAGAGGGCGCCCTCGTCGAGAGCGTCCAGGACCGCCCCGGCGCCCCAGAGGTCCTCGATCGCGGGGCGGAGCGTGCCATCCGGCCAGCGCTCCCCCGACGCGATGAAGGCGACGCTCGCACCGTCGGCGCAGCGAGGAGCCAGCCACTCGGCGACCGCGGTGCGGTTGCGGAGCGAGGCACCGACGACCGTGGCACCGCCGTCGGCGAGCAGGGTGCTGATCGTCGAGCCGTTGGGCGAGGGCAGCACGAGCCGCCGAACACCCTCTGCCTCACGAAGCGACGCGGGCGAGAGCGAGGGCCGGCCCGGAACGGCGTCCTGACGCTGGACCGCGAGAACGGCGTCGTGCTCGCGGGCGTACGCCCCCGCCGGGTCGTCCCGCCACCGGAACGGGAACACCTCGATCCCGCGCTCGACGGCGACCGTCAGCGTCGTGGTGAACGAGAGCACGTCCACCACGACGGCGATGTCCACCGGCCCGATCGCCTCGGCGCCCACCGGCCCCCACTCGAGCCGGAACCGGTAGGCGTGCTGACGGTGCTGCGCGTCGAAGGTGGCCACACACCGAGGTTAGGGATCGGCGTCACGTAGCGAGCAGGTGGCGAGGTCTGCGGGCGGCAGATTCCCGCCATGGTGGGGTTTTGAACGTCCCAGGCGCGCGACACACCGGCGGTATCCCACCATGGCGGGAAAGTGACCGCTCGCCGCATCCGGAGAACGGGTGGGGTCCTAACCCGGCCACGTCATCGGCACAAGGTCGAAGATCGCAGCCACCGCGTGACTGGGATCTTCGACCTTGTGCCAATCAAGCGAGAACCGCGCCGATCTGGGGAGCGATCTCGCGCAGGGCGCGACCCCGGTGGGAGATGGCGTCCTTCTCCTCGATCGACAGCTCGGCCGACGTACGTCCGTCCTCGGTGTCGACGGCGACGAACAGGACGTCGTAGCCGAAGCCTCCGTCACCGCGGACCTCGCGGAGGATCCGGCCGTCCATGCGGCCCTCGACGACGATCTCGCCACCGTCCCAGATGAAGGCGATCGCGCAGGCGAAGTGGGCACCGCGGCGATCGTCGGGGACGTCGGAGAGCTGAGCCAGGAGCAGCTCGTTGTTGCGCTCGTCGGACTTGGGCGGGCCGCCCCAGCGCGCCGAGAGCACCCCGGGCATCCCGTTGAGCGCGTCGACGCAGAGACCCGAGTCGTCCGCGACGGTCGGCAGCCCGGTGGCCGCGAACCCGGCCCGTGCCTTGATCAGCGCGTTGCCCTCGAACGTCGGCGCGTCCTCGACCGGCTCGTCGTAGTGGGTGACGTCGTCGAGGCCGACGACCGAGACCCCGGGCACCAGCGGCGAGAGGATCCGGAACATCTCCTCCAGCTTCTTGGCGTTGCGCGAGGCGACGTGGATCTTCGGCTCAGCCGGCAAGTGCGGCCTCCTGCAGCTTGGTCAGGTCGGCACAGCCCTTCTCGCCCAGCGCGAGCAGGGCGTCGAGCTCGGCGCGGTCGAAGGCGACGCCCTCGGCGGTGCCCTGCACCTCGACGAACTTGCCCTCGCCGGTCATCACGATGTTCATGTCGGTCTCGGCGCGCACGTCCTCCTCGTAGGGAAGGTCGAGGCGCGGCACACCGTCGATGATCCCGACCGAGATCGCCGCGACGGAGCCGGTGAGCGCCTTCGAGACGCCCAGCGAGGCGACCGCGTCGGCCAGCGCGACGTAGGCGCCGGTGATGGCGGCCGTACGCGTCCCGCCGTCGGCCTGCAGCACGTCGCAGTCGATGTTGATGGTGTTCTCGCCGAGCGCCTTGTAGTCGATGACGGCGCGCAGCGAGCGCCCGACCAGCCGGGAGATCTCGTGGGTGCGTCCGCCGATCTTGCCCTTCACCGACTCGCGCGAGGAGCGCTCGTGGGTGGCGGCGGGGAGCATGGCGTACTCAGCCGTCACCCAGCCCAGCCCGGAGCCCTTGCGCCAGCGCGGCACGCCCTCGGAGGCCGAGGCGGCGCACAGGACACGGGTCTTGCCGAACTCGATGAGGACGGAACCGGCCGCGTGGTCGAGCCAGTTGCGGGTGATCTTGATGGGGCGCAGCTCGTCGTCGGCGCGCCCGTCAGCTCGTGTGGTCACGAGACCACCCTATGCAACGCTCTCCCGACTGGGTTCACCGCTGGGTCGAGCCCAGGCCCGGCGTACGACCCACGGGCCCAGATCCCGCGCCCGGCGCCCCATCCAGGGCACGCCCTCACCCGCCATCCAGGCCAGGTCCTGCCGCCAGGTGGTCGGCAGCCCGCCGGCAGGCTCGAGGCTCGGCGGCTCGAAGGTGAGGCCGTACGTCACCAGCTGCTCACCGAACGCACGGGCCATCCGCCGGTGGCCGAGCTCGGAGGGATGCAGCCGGTCGGCGGCCCAGAACCTCCGCTCGTGCAGGTCGGAAACCGCACCCAGGTCCAGCCGCAGACCACCGTAGGTGGCATGGACCTCGTCCCAGATGCCGTTGAGATCGGCCGTACGCCGCTGGATCGACCGCTTCATCCAGCCCGGCATCGGCCACATCACCGAATGGTCGTGGAAGCGCGCCGTCATCAGCAGCGCACCCTGGCCCGCGAGCGCGTCGGCGCAGGTCATCAGGTCGTTGCGGAGACGCTCGGTGTCCCAGCCGGACCGCATCACGTCGTTGACCCCGACGATCAACGAGGCCACGTCGGGCCGGTGCGCCACCGCATCGGCGAGCTGCTGCTCGACCACCACGGTCGAGGTCGCCCCGATCACAGCGGTGTTGCAGAAGGAGATGTCGTACGTCTGTCCCAGAGCCTCGGCGAGAAGCCGGGCCCATCCTCGCCAACCCGTGGGGACAGGGTCGCCGAGGCCAACGGTGGCGCTGTCGCCCAGCGCCGCATAACGCAGGTAGGTGCCCACGGCTCACAACGGTGACGGGGGCGGGTGCCGAAGCACCCACCCCCGTGTGTCGTGTCGCGAACAGTCCGATGAACTACTTCAGCTCGGACTTGAGAACCCGCATCGTGCCGAGCACCAGCGGCAGCCCGACCCACAGGGTGATCGCGGTGGCCAGCCTGGCGAACCCGAGCGCTCCGTCCTCGACGGCCATTCCGGCTGCCCTCATCTCGTTCTCCGCGATGTAGGGCATCATCGCCACCTGCATGGAGATCCACGGGAAGAGGTTCTGGGCCCAGTCGAAGATGAAGTAGAGGGCGCTGAAGACGGACGCCTCCAGGATCAGCGTGTAGCCGTAGTAGATGACCAGCGCAGCCGGGGTGTTGAGCAGCAGCATCGCGAACCCGAACCCCATGAGCAGGTAGAGGATCTGCGTCGCCAGGGTCCACGCGAGCGCCTCACCGCTCACGTTCCAGTTCGCCTCGGAACCGGCGATCGCCGCTCCCGCCACCGTCCCGATCGCACCGATGCCGACCGCGATGGCCATGGTCAGGATGCCGAGGACGAAGACCGCGACAAGCTTGGCGAAGACGACCTTGAGCCGGCTGGGCTCGAGGGTGAAGGTGACCATGTGAGTGCGCTGGCCCCACTCCTGAGTCACGATCATGATCGCCAGCACCGGCACCAGGAGCGACACCGGGAAGGAGAGGGCGCTCATCCAGGTCGATGCGGGCAGCGCGGCCATGTCGGACAGTGCCGTGACGAGCAGGATGATTCCCGCGACCAGGGCGATCAGCCCACCGGTGATCATCAGCATGACCCGGCCGGCACGCGTGTCGGTCATCTTGCGCCACTCGACCAGCACCAGGCGGCCGAACGGCACCTTGGTGGCCGTCGGCAACGGGGTCGACGGCGCTACGGATACGGCGCTCATGCGGAGACTCCTTCAGCGTGGATCTGGGTGGTGTTCTCGCGCTGGGTCTCGGCGGTGAGCTGCAGGAAGATGTCCTCGAGCCCGGCGCCGCCGTCACGCAGGTCGGTGAGCACGACGTTGGCCTCCAGGGCGGCCTTGCCGACCTCTGCCGGTGCGGCGGAGACGCGCATGCCGGTGCCGATCGGCTCGACGCTGTAGCCCTTGGCCTTGAGCGCCACGGTGAGCGCCTCGTTGTCCAGGGAGGTGACCAGCGACTGGCCGGCGGTGCCCTGGCCGGCGAGGATGGCGTCCTTGGTGCCCTCGGCCACGATGCGGCCGTTGCCGATGAGGATCAGCTCGTCGGCGATCTGCTCGACCTCGTGCAGCAGGTGGGAGGAGAGCAGGACGGTGCCGCCGCGGTCGGCGTACTCCTTCAGCAGGCCACGCATCCAGCGGATACCCGCCGGGTCCAGGCCGTTGGCCGGCTCGTCCAGGATCAGCACCTTGGGGTCACCGATCAGCGCGTGCGCGATGCCGAGACGCTGCTTCATGCCCAGCGAGTAGTTCTTGATCCGGCGCTTCGCCTCAGACGGCGTCAGCGAGACCAGCTCGAGCATCTCGTCGACGCGCGACTTGGGCAGGCCCATCGTCATCGCGGCGAGCGTGAGCACCTCACGGCCGGTGCGGCCGTCGTGCTGAGCGCTGGCGTCGAGCAGCACGCCGACGTGGCGGCCGGGGTTGGGGAGGTCGGCATAGAGGCTGCCGTTGATCGTTGCCCGACCCTTGGTGGGGTTGGTCAGTCCGACCATGATGCGCATGGAGGTCGACTTGCCCGCGCCGTTCGGGCCGAGGAAGCCGGTGACTTTGCCGGCCTCGGCGGTGAACGACACGTCGTCGACCGCGGTGAAGGTCCCATAGACCCTCGTCAGTCCTTCGACTTTGATCATGACGTACATCCTGCCGTGCATTCGGCGCAGACTGCATCGGACATACGGATGACCCCCGACCCGACGAAAGTATGGGGCCTGGCGCGACCGCGGGATCCTGTGTCCCCGACCTCGGTTGACTAGCGTGTACGCCGTGCAGCAACCGTCGCCCGAGGCCTATCAGCCACGTCTGAGCCTGTGGGGGCACGTGTGGAGGTATCTCCTTGCGCTGGGGATCAGCGCCCTCGGCTTGATATCCAGCACCGACGGGTGGCCGGAGTGGCGCTTCCTGCTCGACCTCGGCCTCGGCGTCCTCTGCATGGTCCTGGTCTTCTGGCGCCGACGTTGGCCGGTGGCGATCGCCACGTTCACCATCGTCGCCGGGGCGTTCTCGATCCTCTCCGCCGGGGCGTCGAGCCTCGCCCTGGTCTCGCTGGCGACCCGGCGCCGCTGGCGCGAGATCATCCCGATCTCCCTGCTCAACGTCGCCGCGGGCATGTTCTGGTTCGCGGTGATGGAGACAACCCCCGCGGAGGAGATCCCTGGCATCCCGTTGTGGGGCTTCAACCTCGGAGCCAACGTGGTGATCATCGCCGCGATGGTCGCGTGGGGCATGTACATCGGCTCCCGCCGTGAGCTGATCGCCACGCTCCGGCTCCGCGCCGAGACCGCCGAGGCCGAGCAGGCGCTGCGCGTCTCCCAGGCCCGTGAGACCGAGCGCCGGCGGATCGCCCGCGAGATGCACGACGTGCTCGCCCACCGCATCTCCCACATCTCCATGCAGGCCGGCGCGCTCGCCTACCGCGAGGACCTCTCCGCCGACCAGGTGCGGGCCGAGGTGAGCACCATCCGCGACGGCGCCCACCGGGCGCTCGACGACCTCCGGACCGTCCTCGGCGTGCTGCGCGGCAACGGCGAGGATCCCGAGACCGCTCCCCAGCCGACGTACGCCGACCTCGGCCGCCTCGTCGAGGAGGCCCGCGCGGGCGGCATGAACATCACCTTCGATGACGACGTCGAGGGCTCGCCGCCAGAGGCGGTCGGACGGTCGATCTACCGGGTCGTGCAGGAGGGCATCACCAACGCCCGCAAACACGCGCCCGGGGCAGCCCTGAAGGTGTCGCTGCAGGGCTCGGAGGAGCACGGGATCGAGGTGCTGCTGCGCAATCGGCTCGGCTTCGACTCCAACACGCCGGGCGCCGGACTGGGCCTGATCGGGCTCACCGAGCGCGTCGACCTGGCGGGTGGACGCCTCGCGCACCGTACGGAAAAGGATGTCTTCATCCTCGAAGCATGGCTACCGTGGGGCCAGTGAGCAGCCCAGGGACCAGCCCAGAGAGTCCGGTCAAGATCAAGGTGGGGATCGTCGACGACGACCCGCTCGTGCGTTCGGCCCTCGGGCTGATGCTCGGAGGTCAGGCCGACATCGAGGTCGTCGGCGAGGCGACCGATGGCCAGGAGGCGCTCGCTCTGGTGCGTACGTCCGCCCCCGACGTGGTGCTGATGGACATCCGGATGCCGCGCATCAACGGCCTCGAGGCCACCCGGCGGGTGCTTACCGAGTCACGGTCGCCGCGGGTCATCGTGCTGACGACCTTCGGTGCCGACGAGTACGTCGTCGACGCCCTCGCCGCCGGTGCCGACGGGTTCCTGCTCAAGGACACGCCCCCGCCCGAGATCGTCGCGGCGATCCGCGCGGTCGCCTCCGGCGAGCCCATCCTCTCCCCCAAGGCCACCCGCACCCTGATCTCCCGGCTCCGCGCCGAGCCGACCGGCGAGCGTGCCGCTGCCGCCAGCCGCCGGCTCGAGGCGCTCACCGAGCGTGAGCACGAGGTCGCCCTCGCGGTCGGGCGCGGGCTGAGCAACGCCGAGATCGCCAAGGAGCTCTACCTCTCGATCCCGACCGTCAAGGCGCACGTGTCGCGCCTCTTCGACAAGCTCGGCGCCACCAACCGCGTCCAGATCGCGATCACCGTGCACGACGCCGGCCTGGTCTGAGCCGCTCGCCTCACCGGCCACTTGCGTCACACCGCTCGGGGTTTTCCTGCACTTCTCGGGTGTTGCAACGCCTGAGAAGTGCAGGAATACCCGGTTAACCGGGTATCCCTGCACGAGCTCAAACCTCGTAAACAGCCCCCGTAGCCGCCAGCTCGGTCGGCCCCTCGTACGCCGAGCGCGCCTCGCGGAGGGCGTCGGCGGAGTCGTGCCAGGGTGGGACGTGAGTGACGACCAGCTTCTTCACATGAGCCTTGGTGGCGTACTCCCCCGCGTGGACGCCGGTGATGTGCACCCCGGGCGGGTTGTCGACGCCGTCACGGAAGGCGGCCTCGCAGACGAACAGGTCGGCGTCGGTGGCGATGTCGAGCAGCGCCTCGGTCTCGGCGGTGTCGCCGCTGTAGGCGATGACCTTGCCGTGCGCCTCGATGCGGAGCCCGTACGCATCGACCGGGTGCTCCACGGCGGTCGGGATGATCCGATAAGGACCGAGATGGATCGGCCCGGTGTAGGTCGAGAACGCGAACTCCTCGCGCATCCCGGGGCGCTTGGGCAGGTCGTAGGCCTTCGCCAGACGCCGGCCGGTGCCCTTGGGGCCGTAGACGGGGATCGGCGGCTGCGGGCCGGTGGGGTGCCACTTGCGGAGCACGTAGTAGGAGGTCATGTCGACGCAGTGGTCAGCGTGCAGGTGCGAGAGCAGGACCGCGTCGATCAGCAGCGGGTCGATGTAGCGCTGCAGGACCCCGAGCGCACCGTTGCCCATGTCGAGCACGATCCGCCACGTACGTCCGGCCTCGTCGTCGGCCTCGACGAGATAGCAGGAGGCGGGGCTGTCAGGCCCGGGATAGGAGCCCGAGCAGCCGATGACGGTCAGCCGCATCCCGGCGGTCATCCCATCCCCCCGGCGAACTGCTGGGCGGCCGCGAGCTCCGGGCCGAGGAACCGGGCGCCGATCGCCTTGAACTCGGCGGGGTTGCCGGTGGTGAGGAACGTGTAGGTCGGCTCGCCGCCCTCGCGCATCAGGTCGTGTTCGGCGAGGACGCGGTAGACGTCCTTCGCCGACTCCTCGGCACTGCTGACCAGCGTCACGTTGTCGCCCATCACATAAGAGATCACACCAGTCAGGAGCGGATAGTGGGTGCACCCGAGGATCAGCGTGTCGACCCCGGCGCTGGTCAGCGGGTCCAGATATTCGTGCGCGGCGGCCAGGAGCTCGTCGCCGCCGGTGATGCCGGCCTCGACGAACGGGACGAACTGGGGGCACGCCTGGGTGTGCAGCGAGACGTGCGGAGCCGCCGCGAAAGCGTCGTCGTACGCCATCGACTCGGCGGTCGCATGCGTGCAGATGACCCCGATCCGGCCGGTGCGGGACGCCGCGACGGCGCGGCGGGTCGCCGGCAGGATCACCTCGACGACGGGCAGCGGCTTGTAGCGCTCCCGGGCATCGCGCAGCATCGCGGCCGAGGCCGAGTTGCACGCGATGACCAGCGCCTTCACACCCTGCGCGACGAGATGGTCGAGGCACTCCAGGGCGTACTCGCGCACCTCGGCGATCGGCTTGGGCCCGTAGGGCGCGCGGGCGGTGTCGCCGACGTACAGGATCGACTCGTGGGCGAGCTGGTCGATCACCGACCGCGCGACGGTGAGACCGCCGAAGCCCGAGTCGAAGATCCCGATCGGGGCGTCGCGGTCGGGCTGGGCTGAACCCAGGGGCGAGGGCGAACCCAGGGACGAGACGGACTGCACGATCGTCAAGGCTAGGCCCAAACCGCGCAACTTCGCAGTGCTGGGGGTCACTCGACACATACCCGAGATCCATCTCACGTTCATGAGCGGGCCGGATCAGTGTTGTTAACGTCCGGTTATGACGATTTCTCGGCGCTCGCTGGTGCTGATGGTCCTGATCACCCTGTTGGGCGTCACCTTCGCGGTCGTCGAGCTGCCGGGGCGGCCGGCGCAGGCGGCGACCACGACGCGAGTGCTGGCGATCTCGGTCGACGGCCTCAGCGTGACCGCGATCGAGAAGCTCGGCCCGGGCAACCTGCCCAACCTCTACCGGCTGATGCGTGGCGGCGCCTCGACCCGCCAGGCGCGCAGCGAGTACGAGCAGAACGTCACCCTGCCCAACCACACCTCGATGGTCACCGGCCGCCGGATCACCCGGTCCGCGCACGGCCACGGGGTCACCTGGAACGACGACCGCCGCTGGATGACGGTGCAGGAGGCCGCCGGCCACCCGGTCTCATCGGTCTTCAGCCAGGTGGAGCGCACCGGCTGGAGCAGTGCCCTGTTCGCGTCGAAGTCGAAGTTCGGCCTCTTCGACCGCTCCTGGCCCTCGATCGACCGGTTCGTGGTCGACAGCGACGCCGACCTGGTCAGCCGGGCTGCCGCCGACCTGGCGACCAACAAGCGGGCCTTCACCTTCGTCCACCTCGGCTCCCCCGACCACTACGGTCACCGCGACGGCGGGATGAGCGCGGCCTACCGTGCCTCGGTGATCCGCACCGATGCCCGCATCGGCAAACTGCTGAAGGCGATCGACTCCTCGATGACGCTGAAGCGGTCGACGTACGTCATCCTCACCGCCGACCACGGCTTCAAGGCCGCCGCCAGGGACCACGGTGCCCACCTCTACTCCAACTACCGGATCCCGTTCGTCGTGTGGGGTCCCGGCGTCGCCCGCGGCGCCTCGCTCTACCGGCTCAACCCCGACTACCGCGCGCCGGGGACGACCAGGCCGACGTACGCCGGCAGGCAACCGATCCGCAACGGCGACCTCGGCAACCTGGCCCTGGACCTGCTCGGCCTGGGCCCGATCCCCGGCAGCACGCTGAACTCAACTCAGTCACTAGACATTCGCTGAGCGTTCGCCCGGGGTGTCATCGGGTTCACTTAGGGTGTGCCGGTGCGTCGCCTCTTCCCTCTCGTCTCCCTCGGCATCTTCGTCGTCGTGGTGCTCGTCGTCGCGTTCACCGCCCTGCCCGACCGGGACGGCGGCGGTGGCAACAGCGGCGACAAGGGCAACAATCGCGACGCTCGCGACCGTGCGGAACGTGAGCCCACCCAGGTCGACCGCAAGGTGCTCGCGATCTCGATCGACGGGCTCAACCCCGACGCGCTGGCGAAGCTGGGACCGGCGAAGACGCCCAACATCCATCGGCTGATCGACGAGGGCGCCTCGACGCTCAACGCGCGCACCGCCTACGAGAAGAACATCACCCTGCCCAACCACACCGGCATGGTCACCAGCGACCCGATCAACGCCGACGACGGCGGCCACGGGGTCACCTGGAACGTCGGCGACCCGTCGAAGTCGATCTCGAAGAACGAGGAGTCGGTGTTCACCGTCGCCCACGAGGCCGGGCTCAGCACCGGGGTCTTCGTGACGAAGCAGAAGTTCGAGCTGTGGCAGCGGGCCTGGGAGGACGACATCGACCTCTACGTCCCGATCGACGACCACGACGAACTGGTCCCGGAAGCCGCCGAGGACCTCGCCGACGAGCGGCGGGATCTCACCTTCGTACATCTGTCCCTTCCCGACGCCGCCGGGCACGCCTCGGGCGGGATGTCGACGGAGTATCTGGAGGCCGTCGAGGAGTCCGACGCCCAGGTCGGCGAGTTCCTCGACGTCATCGACGCCGACGCCGGGCTGGCGAAGGAGCTCGACGTCATCCTCACCGCCGACCACGGCTTCAAGCCGGGCATCACCAACCACTCCGAGAAGGTCTACGAGAACTACCGGATCCCGTTCATCGTGTGGGGGCCGGACGCCGGCGCCGGCACGGACCTCTACGAGCTCAACGCCGACGACTACCGCGACCCCGGCAAGGACCGGCCCGACTACGAAGGCCCCCAGCCCGTACGCAACGCCGACCTCGGCAACCTGGCCCTGGATCTCCTCGGCCTCGGCCCCATCGAAACCAGCGACATCGGCAAGAAGCAGACGCTCGACGTCAAATGATGTTTGCCGTAACCGTCCACGAGCACGCACGCCCCTGAGGTACGTTTCGAACGTAACCTCCCCAAGGAGCGTGCGATGTCAGTCACCCGGATGGCTCGGGCAGCTTTACGCAGGGATCGTCGTGCCCGGCGGGTCACGATCATCGGCGCCGGCATCGGCGGCCTGACCCTCGCCGTCGAGCTGCGCCGCCGGGGCGTCGAGGTCGAGGTGTACGAGGCCGCGACCGATCCGCGCCCGGCCGGCGACGCCGTGCTGCTACCGGCCAACGCGACCCGGCTCCTGGAGCGCATCGGGCTCGAGCCCGATCTAGGTGAGGCGGCGGGGACCGTCGACGGCTGGGTCTGGCGCGACGGCCACACCGGCGCCGCGATCGGACGGGTGCTCTCCGCCGCGGAGTACGCCGACCGCGCCGGGGCGCCCTGCTACGGCGTCGATCACGCCGACCTCCACGCGCTCCTGAGCGAGGCGTTCGGCACCGAGGGGCTCCACCTCGGCCACCGCCTGGTCGATCTCACCGATCCCGGCGACGGACCCGTGACCCTGGAGTTCGCCGGCGGCGAGTCGGTCGAGGCCGACCTGGTCATCGGCGCCGACGGCGCCGGATCGATGCTGCGCGAGCACGTCGTCGGCTACGACGACGCCCAGTTCTCCGGCTGCATCGCCTGGCGTGGGATCGTCCCGCGCTCGCAGCTCACGCTGCTCCCCGATCCTGGCCGGGTGCAGGTGTGGACGGGCCCCGACGGCCATCTGATGCATCACCCGGTCGGCAAGGGCGACCACGCGTTCCTGCTGGTCAAGCGGCAGCTCGGGCCGTGGGCGCCGGACTCGTGGTCCTGGCCGGCCGACCCGGACGAGCACGTCCATGCGTACGCCGGCTGGCATCCGGCGGTGGTCCAGATGATCTCCGCGGCACCGTGCTCGGAGCACTGGGCTCTCTTCCACCGCCCGCCCCTGGCCACCTGGTCGCGCGGCCGGGTGACGCTGCTCGGCGACGCCGCTCACCTGATGCTCCCCCACCACAGCCAGGGTGCGGCCCAGGCGATCGAGGACGCGATCGTCCTCGCCGACTGCCTGGCGACCGACGACGACACGGAGCGCGCCCGCACGACCTACGAGGTACGCCGCCGCGACCGCACCCGCCGGATCCAGATCGCCTCGGTGGCCGCCGCCGACGTCCTCCATCTCCCCGACGGTCCCCGCGCGCAGGCCCGCAACAAGCGGCTCGGGTCAGGCGATGCGTACGACCGCCATCTCGCCTGGATCCACGACCACGACGTGGCCGCTCCCGGCCACCGACCGTAACTCCGAGGCCCGCTGCCGCGTTGCCCAGGAGTGAGAGCCTTCCTCGGACGCAAGGGGTTCCTGGCGCTCGGCATCTGGGCGATGTACGCATCGGCCATCGCCGTAGCGCTGGTGCAGCTCGGCGCCGAGCCCGAGGCCGGGAGCGTCTGGGCTGGGCGTCCGATGGCCCCCGGCAGCCCCGCCGCCCTCATCGAGAAGCACGACTGCTGGAGCGCCGAGGCCCCACGCGACATGACCGGCAGGCTCCCCGGCCACGCCATCGTCGCCACCGGCTCCGCCCCGCGCTACGTCGACGCCCACCTCACCGGCAAGGCCCTCGACCAGGTCTTCTCCGGCGAGGACCACGGCCTCGTCGTCTACGCCTTCTGCCGCTGAGGCAGACCAGGGGCGGTCAGGCCCAGAGCTGGCCCTCGAGGCCTTCCTCGGCGTCGTCGATGGTGCCTTCGTACGCCCCGGTGGAGAGGTACTTCCAGCCGCCGTCGGCGACGACGAAGGCGATGTCGGCCTTCTCTCCGGCCTTGAGGGACTTGGCGGCCTGGGCGAGGGCGGCGTGGAGGATGGCGCCGGTGGAGATACCGGCGAAGATGCCCTCGAGCTCGAGGAGCTCGCGGACGCGGCGTACGGCGTCACGGGGGCCGACCGAGAAGCGGGCATCGATCAGGGAGGCGTCGTAGAGCTCGGGGACGAAGCCCTCGTCGAGGTTGCGCAGGCCGTAGACGAGCTCGCCGTAGCGCGGCTCGGCGGCGACGATGCGTACCTCCGGCTTGGCGGTGCGGAAGAAGCGGCCGACGCCCATGAGCGTGCCGGTCGTGCCGAGTCCGGCGACGAAGTGGGTGATCGAGGGGAGGTCGGCGAGGAGCTCGGGGCCGGTGCCCTCCTCGTGGGCGCGCGCGTTGGCGGCGTTGCCGTACTGGTAGAGCATCTCCCAGTCGGGGTGCTCGGCGGCGAGGCGCTTGGCGACCCGGACGGCCTCGTTGGAGCCACCGGCGGCGGGCGAGGAGACGATCTCGGCGCCCCACATCCGCAGCAGCTGGCGCCGCTCCTCGGAGGTGTTCTCGGGCATCACGCACACGATCCGGTAGCCCTTGAGTTTGGCCGCCATGGCCAGCGAGATCCCGGTGTTGCCGGAGGTCGGCTCCAGGATCGTGCAGCCCGGGCGGAGCCTGCCGTCCTTCTCGGCCTCTTCGACCATGCGAAGAGCCGGGCGGTCCTTGATCGAGCCGGTGGGGTTCCGGTCCTCGAGCTTGGCCCACAGACGTACGTCGGGCGAGGGCGAGAGGCGGGGCAGGCCCACCAGCGGAGTGCCACCGACCGACGCCAGCAGGTTGTCGTAGCGCATGGGGTCCATGGTCGCATCAACCGATCGGCTGATGCCCACTCGCGCCGATCGCCCGATCCGTGAGACCGCGTCACCGACCAGGCTGAAGGTATGCATCAGGAGCGAGAACCAGCGGTCGTCGTGGACGGCCTGCGCAAGACCTATGGCGAGAAGGTGGCGGTCGACGAGATCAGCCTGAGCGTCTACGAGGGCGAGATCTTCGGCATCCTCGGCCCGAACGGGGCCGGCAAGAGCACGACCGTGGAGTCGATCGCCGGACTACGGGTCGGCGACCGCGGCCGGATCCGGGTCCATGGCATCGACCCCTGGGCGGACCGGGCGGCGGTGACGGAGGTGCTCGGCGTACAGCTCCAGGAGGCGAAGCTGCAGCCGAAGATCACCGTCCAGGAGGCGCTGGAGCTGTGGAGCGCCTTCTACCCGGACCCGGAGCCGTGGGCGCCGCTGGCCGAGCGGCTCGGCCTCGGCGGGCATCTGCGACAGCGGTTCGAGAACCTCTCCGGCGGCCAGCAGCAGCGGCTCTCGATCGCGCTGGCGCTGATCGGCCGGCCGCGTGTCGTCGTGCTCGACGAGCTGACCACGGGCCTGGACCCGCGGGCCCGCCGTGAGGTGTGGGACCTGGTGCGGGACGTACGCGACCGGGGTGTGACCGTCCTGCTCGTCACCCACTCGATGGAGGAGGCGCAGACGCTCTGCGACCGGATCGCCATCGTCGACGCCGGCCGGATCCGGGCGCTGGACACCCCGGCGGGGCTCATCGACTCCGCCTCCGCCGCCACGATCACGACCTTCGAGACCTCTGTCGCGATCGACCTGGCCTCCCTGCGCGACCTCAACGGCGTCACCGCCGCGCGCAGCGAGAACGGCACCGTCACCGTCGAGGGCGCCGAAGGTGTCGCGCTCGCGGTCGTCGAGCTGCTGCGTACGCAGGGGGTGGCCCCGCAGCGGCTCCGGGTCGCGGCGGGCAGCCTCGACGCCGCCTACCTCGACCTCACCGACACCGACGCCCGCCAGGAGGCGCTCCGATGACCAGCCCGACCGTTGCCGTGATCCGTACGGAGTCCCGGCTCTTCGCCCGCGAGCGGCTCTCGCTCTTCTGGATCGTCCTGTTCCCGAGCCTGCTGCTGGGAGTGCTCGGGGTGATCCCGAGCTTCCGCGAGGACAGTGCCGACCTCGGCGGCCGGAGCCTGATCGATGTCTACGTGCCGGTCACGGTGCTGCTCTCGATGATCATGGCGGCGATCATGACGATGCCGCCGACGCTGACCGGCTACCGCGAGAGCGGGGTCCTGCGACGGCTCGGCACCACGCCGGCCCGCCCCGCCACGATCCTGCTCGGCCAGGTGCTCGTCCACGCCGCCGCGGTCGCTGCCTCCTCGGTGATCGTGATCCTCTTCGGGCGGGTGGTGTTCGGGACCCCGCTCCCCGAGTCGCTCGTCGGATACGTCGTCGCCTACGTCCTGGCGCTGGCGGTCTCGCTGGGGATCGGCGCCGCGATCACCGCGGTCTCCCCCAACGCGAAGACCGGGCAGGTCGTAGGGATGGTGGTCTTCTTCCCCTCGATGTTCACCGCGGGGGTCTACTTCCCGGTCGAGGCCTTCGGCGGTACGGTGCGCGACGTCATCTCGCTCTCGCCCTACGGAGCCGCGTCCAACGCACTCAACGACGCCGCGGGCGGGAGCTTTCCCCAGCTCGCGGACCTGGCCGTGATGGGTGGCTGGGCCGTGGTGCTCTACCTGATTGCCGTGCGCGTCTTCCGCTGGGAATGAGAGGGTCTGACCATGACCTCGGCCGTCGAGCTCGAGCACCAGTGGGACCGCAACCTGAAGGTGCTGCCCTTCGTGCTGCTCGCACTCGCCACCGTCGTCTGCATCGCGACCTTCCCGGTGATGGGGCCGGTCACCGTCACGACGCGGATCGTCTTCGGCGTACTCGTGGCCGCGACCGCGGTGTGGACCTGGCGGTGGACCTATCTCTACGACCGTCCACATCCGGTCGGCTACATCGGACGTACGCTCCTGGTCGCTGCTCTCACCGTGCTGCATCCGCTGTTCTGCATCTTCGCCTGGATCGGGTTCCTGGACGCCTTCGACTCGTTCCGGGGCCGGTGGCGGTGGGTGGCGATGGCGGCCACGGCGTTGATCATGGCCACCGGGCAGGTCGGCGGGGCACCGCCGTATGACGAGTGGTGGCAGGGCGCACTGTGGCCGGTGCTGTTCGTCGTCAACTTCGGGCTGGCCTCGCTGATGGGTCGCTACAGCATCCACCTCGACACCGTCAGCCAGGAGCGGGCCGAAACGATCGTCCGGCTGGAGAACGCCCTCGCCGAGAACGCCCGCCTCCAGGAGCAGCTCGTAGCGCAGTCCCGTCAGACCGGCGTACGCGACGAGCGCGAGCGCCTCGCCCGCGAGATCCACGACACCATCGCCCAGTCGCTGGCCGGCGTCGTGGCCCAGCTCCAGGCCGCCGAGGGCTCCGCGGACGCCCAGGACGTACGCCGCCGGGTGGCCCGGGCGACCGAGATGGCCCGCACCGCGCTGGTCGAGGCCCGGCGGTCCGTGCAGGACCTCACCCCCGCCGAGCTGGCCGATGCGGGCCTCGCCGACGCCATCTCGACACTGGTCGCGAGCTGGCGCGACGACCACGGCGTCGAGGCCTCCTTCGTCGTCGTCGGCGATGCCACGGCGCTGCACTCCGAGGTCGAGGCGACGCTGCTGCGGATCGCCCAGGAGGCCCTCGCCAACGTCGCCAAGCACGCCTCCGCGTCCCGGGTCGGCGTCACCCTCACCTTCGACGAGGCCGACGTCATCCTGGACGTGCGCGACGACGGCTCCGGCTTCGACCCCGCCGCTCCGCGCCGCTCGTCCTCGTTCGGGCTGGGCGTGATGCGCGAGCGGGCCCAGCGCCTGGCCGGCACCTTCACCCTCGAGTCCGCCCCCGGCGCCGGCACCGCCGTCTCCGCCAGCATCCCCGCTCTCCCCCGAGGACCCGCATGACTCAGATCAGGATCGTGGTCGCCGACGACCATCCCGTCGTACGTGACGGGGTGGTCGGAGTGCTCCGCGCGCAAGGCTTCGAGGTCGTCGGCCAGGCGGGAGACGGGGCGCGGGCCCTGGCCCTCGTCGAGGAGCTCGAGCCGGATGTGCTCGTCCTCGACCTGCGGATGCCCGGCACCGGGGGTGTCGAGGTGATCGAGCGGCTGCGGGCGTTGGAGTCGCGGACCGGCGTACTGGTCCTGACGACGTTCGACACCGACTCCGACGTGGTCGCCGCGATCGAGGCGGGTGCGACCGGCTACCTGCTCAAGGACGCACCGACACCGGACCTGATCGAGGCCGTCCGCGCGACGGCGGCCGGCGAGACCGTCCTCTCCCCCGCGGTCGCGACCCGGCTCGCCTCCCGGTTGCGTTCACCCGGTCCGACGGCCCAGCTGAGCCCCCGCGAGCGCGAGGTGCTCACCCTCGTCGCGCGCGGGACGACCAACCGCGCCATCGCCGCGAAGCTCTTCGTCAGCGAGGCGACGGTGAAGACCCACCTGGGTCACGTCTTCGACAAGCTCGGGGTCACAGACAGAGCAGCCGCGGTCGCACGAGCGTACGACCGCGGCATTCTGGGCTGAAGCGTTCAGCAGCCGCCGGCGACGGCGGGAAGCACGACGACCTGGTCGCCGTCCTTGAGCTCGGCGTCGAGACCGCCGATGAAACGTACGTCCTCGTCGTTGATGTAGACGTTGACGAAGCGGCGCAGGTCACCGTTGTCGATGAGGCGCTCCTTGATGCCGGAGTGGTTCGCCTCGAGGTCGTCGATGAGCGCACTCAGGGTCTTGCCCTCGGCGCTGACTGCCTTCTCACCGGCGGTGTAGGTGCGGAGGATGGTCGGGATCTTGACCTCGATGGCCATGGGTTCTCCTAGCTGGATGTTTCTTGGGCGCGTCACGACAACGTCGCGACGATGCTGATTTCTTCCTCGGTGACGTTGCCGTCGACGATGCGATAGGACCTGAACTCGACCGGTCCTTCGTCGTTGCCGTGCTCGCGGGTGCTGACCAGCACGTAGTGCGCGTTCGGCTCCATCGCCAGCCCGATGTCGGTGCGCGAGGGGTAGGCCTCGGTCGCCGTGTGGGAGTGGTAGACGATCACCGGCTCCTCGTCGTTCGCGTCCATCTCCTTGTAGAGCTGGAGCAGATCGGTCGAGTCGAACTCGTAGAAGGTCGGCGAGCCGGCGGCGTTGATCATCTCGATGAACCGCTCCGGCCGGTCGGACCCCTCAGGGCCCGCGACGATCCCGCACGCCTCGTCGGGATGGTCGCGCTTCGCGTGGGCGACGATCGCGTCGTACGTCGCCTGGTCGATGGTCAGCACGGGATCAGCCTAGGCGGGCCGAGCGGCGAAGACGTACGTGACCGGGTGCCGGACACGGTCACGACCGCACCACGACATGGTGTAGTCAGGACGCCGCCCACAGTGCCTCGACCATGGTCTCCTGCAGGATCCCGACCCACTGGTAGATCCCGTAGACCTGGCCGGCGGGGTCGTCGTCGGGCAGCGAGTCCCAGAAGTCCTCGTCGCCCTCCTCGACCCCGAGCCGGGTCGCGAGCGCGAGCCGGATGTCGGTGAAGGAGCGCATCCACGCCTCGGCGTCGGGGATCGGGAGCTCGACGTCGATGACCAGCCCGTCCTCGTCGAGCTCGGGCGGGAGGCCCGCCTCCTCGAGCGAGTCGATGATCGTGGACGCGGCCCGCGCCTTGCCGTCGCGCAGCCCGCCCTCGGTGAAGCGCCGGAACTCCCCGGCGGCCTCTTCGTCGTTCCCGTAGGCCGAGGGGAAGAGCCGCTTCAGGACCGGGTCCTCGGGCTCGGTGGTCGGCCCCGAGAAGTCGAGCAGCGCCTCGAGCGGGTCGTCGCTCTCGGCCGGCGCGGCGACCTCGTTGCGCAACAGCTCGACGAGCTGCGAGGCCAGCGAACGGAGCAGGTCGGCCTCGAACCCGGAGAAGGTCGCGATGATCTGCTTGCCGCGGCGGTGGTAGCTGAACCCGCCCATCAATCCTGCTTCTCCAGCGTCGCCCACAGGCCGTACTCGTGCATCGCCTGCACGTCGCGCTCCATCTCCTCGCGTGACCCGGAGGAGACGGCCGACTTGCCGTCGTTGTGCACCTCCATCATCAGCTTCTCCGACTTCTTCTTGGAGTAGCCGAAGTACTTCTGGAAGACGAAGGTGACGTACGACATCAGGTTGACCGGGTCGTTCCAGACGATGGTCACCCATGGCGTCGAAGGGGCGATGAGATCATCGATCTCCGGCTCGTCGAGCTCCACGGGGCTAGGCGCGCTCATGACATCCATCGTGCCACGATGTGCCCGTGGACTCGACAGCGGACTCGACCGCGCTCCTGACAGATCACTACGAGCTGACCATGCTCCAGGCCGCCCTGAAGGCGGGCACCGCGGAGCGTCGTGCCGTCTTCGAGCTGTTCCCCCGGCGCCTGGCCGGCGGGCGCCGCTACGGCGTGGTGGCCGGGGTCGGGCGGGCGCTCGACGCCCTCGAGGCGTTCCGCTTCGGCTCGGAGCAGCTGGCCATCCTGGAGGGTGTCGTCGACGGCCCGACCCTGGAATGGCTGGCCGGCTACCGCTTCACCGGCGACATCTGGGGGTACGCCGAGGGCGAGACCTTCTTCCCGCACTCGCCGCTGCTCGTGGTCGAGGCCAGCTTCGCCGAGGCGGTCGTCCTGGAGACGGTGCTCCTCTCGATCTACAACCACGACTCGGCCATCGCCACCGCGGCCTCCCGGATGACGATGGCGGCCGGCGAGCGCCCGTGCATCGAGATGGGCTCGCGCCGCACCCACGAGGCGGCCGCGATCGCCGCCGCCCGCGCGGCCTATGTGGCCGGGTTCACCGCCACCTCCAACCTCGCCGCCCGCGCCCGCTTCGGCGTGCCCACGACCGGCACCTCCGCGCACGCCTTCACCCTCCTGCACGACACCGAGGAGCAGGCCTTCCAGGCCCAGGTCGCCTCCCTCGGCAAGGGCACCACGCTGCTGGTCGACACCTATGACATCGCCGAGGCGGTGGCGAAGGCCGTCGAGATCGCCGGTCCCGAGCTCGGCGCGGTGCGGATCGACTCCGGTGACCTGGGGCTCCTCGCCCATGACGTACGCCGCCAGCTCGACGACCTCGGCGCCACCGACACGAAGATCATCGTGACCAGCGACCTGGACGAGTACGCCATCGCCGGCCTCGCGGCCGCCCCGGTCGACGGCTACGGCGTCGGCACCCAGCTGGTCACCGGGTCGGGCCACCCGACCGCCGGCTTCGTCTACAAGCTGGTCGCCCGCGAGGGCTCCTCGGGCGAGCTGGAGCCGGTCGCCAAGAAGAGCGCCTCCAAGGCGTCGATCGGCGGCCGGAAGTACGCCCTGCGCCGCCGCAACCGCAAGGATGTCGCCGACGCCGAGGTGATCGGCATCGGCACCCCTCCGGACGGTGACGCCAACGACCGGCCGCTGCTCACCCAGCTGGTCAAGAACGGCGAGGTCGTGGGCCGCGAGCCCCTCGACGCCGCGCGCGAGCGTCACCGGGCCTCGGTCGCCGAGCTCCCCGTCATCGCCCACTCGCTCCTGAAGGGCGATCCGGCGATCCCGACGCTCTTCCCGTGATGTCTCGCGGGGCCGGTCTCGCCGGGCCGGTCTAGGCTGGCAGGCATGACGCGTGCACTGATCGTGGTCGACGTACAGAACGACTTCTGCGAGGGCGGTTCCCTGCCGGTCGACGGCGGGGCCCGGGTGGCCTACGACATCGGTCAGCTGCTGCGGGAACGGGCGGCGAGCAAGGACCCGGAGCAGACGTACGGGCTGGTCGTGGCGACCAAGGACCACCACATCGACCCGGGCGATCACTTCGGCAACCCGCCGGACTACGTCGACTCCTGGCCGGCCCACTGCGTGGTCGGCACCGACGGCGAGGCCTTCCACCACAACCTCGACCCGGTCACCTTCGACGAGATCTTCCGCAAGGGTGAGTACGCAGCGGCCTACTCCGGCTTCGAGGGCGCGGCCACCGACGGCGCCACCCTGATCGACTGGCTCCGGGCCCACGGTGTCGAGGAGGTCGACGTGTGCGGACTGGCGACCGACTACTGCGTACGTGCCACCGCGCTCGACGCCCGAGCCGCCGGTTTCCACACCACGCTGCTCGCCGATCTGGCCGCCGGCGTGGCTGCGGCGAGCACCTCGGCTGCCATCGAGGAGATGCGCTCAGCCGGGATAACGGTCTCGTGACAGAATTGGGAATTTTGGGCAGATAGAAATCTCCCGAAGGTCTATTCTCTCTCGAATGGCTCGGATCTCGGCGACAGCCCCACTTCGCGAACCCCACTTTCGCTGGTTCTTCGCGTCCCGCTCCATCAACCTGGTGGGCAACTTCATGGCGCCCGTCGCCCTGGCCTTCGCGGTCCTGGAGATCAGTGACGCGCCGATCGCGATCGGTGCCGTCCTCGCGGCCCGCACCATCCCGATGATCGTCTTCATGCTCATCGGCGGCGTGCTCGCCGACCGGATGGGCCGAGCCCGGATCCTGTTCGCCTCCAACCTGGTCTCGGGGCTGAGCCAGGCGGTCGTCGCCGTCCTCGTCATCGCAGGTGTCGCCGAGCTGTGGCACCTGATCGTCCTCTCCGCGCTCAACGGCATCGTCTCCGCCGCCGGCCTGCCCGCCCAGCAGGGGATCATCCCGCTCGTGGTGCCTCGCACCATGCTGCAGGAGGCCAACGTGCTGATGTCGCTGACCCGCGCGATCGTCGCGGTCGCCGGTCCCGGCACCGCCGGCCTGCTCGTCCTCAGCGTCGGCGCGGGCTGGGCGCTCGCGCTGGACGCCGCCACCTGGATCGTCGCGGCGCTGCTCCTGCTGCCGGTCAAGATCAGCGGCGCGGTCGGCAAGGCGTCGGTCATCGGAGATCTGCGCACCGGGTGGGACTACTTCCGCTCGACGAGCTGGCTGTGGCTCTGCGTCGGCGCCGCGACCATGCTCAACGCGCTCTACGAGGGCGGGCTGCTCACGCTCGGCCCGCAGCGGGCCGAGGGCTCAGGGCTGGGCGCGGGCGGCTGGGGCCTGATCCTCACCTTCCAGGGGATCGGCGTGCTCGCCGCGACGCTCGTGCTGATGAAGGTCCGGCTCGAGCGGCCGCTGTTCTACGGCATGATCGGCATGGCCCTGTTCGGGCTGCCGATCGCCGCTCTCGGCTTCTCCACCGACCTCGCCGTGCTGCTTCCCGCGGCCGCCCTCTCCGGCGCCGGCATCCAGGTCTTCAGCCTCGGCTGGCAGCTCTCGATGCAGGAGAACGTCCCCAGCGACCTGCTCTCCCGGGCGTCCTCCTACGACCAGCTCGGCACCTACATCGCCATCCCCGTCGGGCAGCTGGCGATGGGGCCGCTGGCCGCTGCGTACGGGATCGAGAACATGCTCGCGATCGCCGGCATCGCCTACGTGGTGATCTCGCTGGCGACCCTGCTGAGCCCGGCCGTACGCGGCCTGAACCGGGTCTCCTTCCCGGCCCCCGAGCGCAACGGCGCCCCGGCGCACTAGGTCTCGCGCACTACGAGGCAGGTGTCGCGCTCGCCAGCAGCGAGCGCAGCAGGTCGACCAGGCTGGTGACCGAGAGGTCGGGGTCGAACGCACGCTGGACACCGAGCCCGATGCCGAGGGAGAGCAGCTGGACAGCGGCGTCCTCCGCCGGTGAAGGCAGGGTGAGGCCGAGGTCGGTGGCCTGCTGCTCGATGAGGCCGGCGATGGCCGTGGTGAGCTCGCGGCGCCGGCCGGCGAGCTGTTGGCTCACCCCGGGGACGCGGCGGGTGCTGGTCGCGAACTCGACCTCGAGCGCGGTCCAGCCGACGTCGCCGATGTTGGCCTCGGCCCACGCCGCGAAGGCGTCGATCCTGCCCTCGACGGTGTCTACGCCGCTGACGGCGTCCGCCAGGGACTGGGCCCGCTCGCGGTGGATCACGTCGAGCACGGCCAGGCCGAGCTCATGCTTGGTCGAGAAGTTCGAGTAGACCGCGCCCTTCGAGAAGCCCGCCGTGGTGGCGACCTTGTCGAGCGAGGTCGCGTTGTAGCCGTCGGAGAGGAACAGCCGGTGCGCGGTCGTGACGAGTCGCTCACGCGTCTGCGCGTGCGACTCCTTGCGCGTGATCCGGCCCACGGGTCAGATCTTACCAGTTCGGGCTACCGCCGGTATTCAAATACCATTAGTATCCGAATATGACTCGGCAGCCTAGGAGCAACCGCATGAGGACCCACCACGAGGTCGTCGTCATCGGCGCCGGAATCTCGGGCATCGCGGCCGCGATCAAGCTGCGCGAGGCGAGCGTCGAGGACGTCGTCATCCTCGAGAAGGCCGACACCTACGGCGGCACCTGGCGGGCCAACACCTATCCGGGGTGCGCGTGCGACGTACCGTCCAACCTCTACTCCTTCTCGTTCGCACCCAACAGTGACTGGTCCCGGGTCTACGGCAACCAGCCGGAGATCCTCGCCTACATCGACGGCGTGGCCCGGGATCGCGGCCTCGAGGACATCACCCGGTTCGAGGTCGAGGTCCGCGGCGCGACCTGGAACGCCGAGTCCGCCGAGTGGCACCTGGACACCAGCGACGGCGAGATCACCACCCGCTTCCTGGTCGCCGCGGCCGGACCGTGGAACGAGCCGAAGATCCCGGACCTGTCCGGTCTGGCCGACTTCCCCGGCGAGGTCTGGCACTCGGCCCGGTGGAACCACGACGTCGACCTCGACGGCAAGCGGGTGGCCGTGATCGGCACCGGCGCCTCGGCGGTCCAGTTCGTACCCGAGGTCCAGAAGCAGGTCGCCGCCCTGCACCTCTTCCAGCGCACCGCCCACTGGGTGCTGCCGAAGGTCGACCATCCGGTGCCGGACGCGGAGAAGTGGGTCAAGCACCACGTGCCCTTCTTCGAGAAGGCGCTCGGGGCGGTCGAGTACGCCGCCATGGAGGCCGTCGGCATCGCCTTCCGCCGCCCGCAGCCGCTGATGCAGGGACTGCAGCAGATCGGCCGGGCCTACCTGCGCGCCGCCGTCCGCGACAAGGAGCTCCGGGCGAAGCTGACGCCCGGCTACCTGCTCGGCTGCAAGCGGATCCTCTTCTCCAACAACTACCTCCAGTCGCTGGCCAAGCCGAACGTCGAGGTGCACGCGACCGGCGTGGACCGGGTCGAGGGCGCGACCGTGATCGGCACCGACGGCAGCGCGGCGGAGGTCGATGCGATCATCCTCGGCACCGGCTTCCACATCCTCGATATGCCCGTCGCCGACCTGATCCGTGGTGCCGACGGCCGCACGCTCTCCGAGCACTGGGCCGGCTCCCCCGAGGCCTACCAGGGCACCTCGGTCACCGGCTTCCCCAACGCGTTCGTGGTGCTCGGCCCGGGCCTGGGCACCGGTCACGGCTCGGCCTTCGCCGTCGCCGAGTCGCAGGTGGCGATGATCACCGAAGCCATCACGACCGCCCGCGCACAGGGCTGGGCGGAGCTCGACGTCAGTCCACGGGCCCAGGCCGCGTACGTCGCGGAGGTTCAGGCCGCGCTCGCCGGCACTGCCTACAGCGGCGCGTCCTGCCACAGCTACTTCATCGACGCCAACGGTCGCAACAGCTTCTCCTGGCCGTGGTCCACCGGCGAGCTGGTCCGACGGATCAGCCGCTTCGACCCGGCCGACTTCGAGATCACGGTCAACGAGACGGAGGAGATTCCCGCATGACCCGATACTGCGAGGCGCAGTAGGCCTCAGGCCCACTTGTCGGCGAGCGTGCGGATCACGTTGAGGTTGCGGTTGGTGCTGGTCGAGATGTGGCGCTCGACGACGGCGTTGGTGATCTTCGTCTGCTGGAAGCTCTCGGTGAGCAGGTGCACGGCGCGGCCGATGACATAGACCCGCTCGCCCTCGCCCGCCCGAGCGACCAGCGCGTCTCGGGAGCCGGAGTCGGTGAGCTCTTTGCACAGGAACACGAACTGCTTGCCCTCGTGCCCCATCCCCACCGCGGCGGCGTCGTTGGCGATCACCTTCAGCTCTGCGGGCGTCACGCAGATCGTCGGCACCTCGAAGAAGCGATCGGCCGCGAAGGCCTCCTCCAGGATCGCCTCCATCTCGGCCCGGTCGCCGACCGGGTGGTCGAAGCGTACGTTGCCTGTGTTGATGTAGGTCTCGACGTCGGTTCCGCCCGCCCTCACCACGGCGGCGGAGATCGCCTGTTTCGGGAATTTCCGGTTCGCGCCGAGGTTGATGGCGCGCAGGAACGCGATCCAGGTGTGCCGTTCCGTAGTCATTCTCAGATAGTCTCCACCCGTTCACCGCGCCGCAACCCCCAACTCTGGATTCCGATCGATGCCATCACAGCAGCTGCTTCCCTCGGAAGCCCCGACCGCCTCGGGCTCCGCCGCCTCGGCGGCGAAGACCCTGGACCTCTCCAGCGACCTCGTCGTCTACGCGGCGCGGCTCATGCGCCTGGTCCGCCGAGCGCTCGACCTTCCGGCCAGCGTCCGGGTCCTCACGATCCTCGACGCCATCGGACCGCTGGGCATCACCGACCTGGCCCGCGCCGACGGCTGCTCGCAGCCGACCATGTCGGCCCAGATCGCCCAGCTGGTGGAGACCGGCCTGGTCAGCAAGGAGCCCAACCCCGCCGACGCGCGGGCGAGCCTGGTGACCCTGACCGACGCCGGCCGCGCCGACCTCGCCGACGTACGTGAGCGCATCTCCCACCTCATCGCCGAGCGGCTGGAGTCGCGCCACCGCACCCAGGCCGATCTCGAGGGCGCCGTCGCCGTGCTGCGGGACCTGGTCGAGGGCGACTCCCCCGCCTAGGCCAACGCGGCGGCCGCTGCGGCGATCACGTCGGCATCGGTCAACCAGTGCCCACCGTCATCGGCGACTCCCAGCGCCACCCGGCCGGCCGTGACGACCCGTCGCTTGGCGGAGAGATGCACGCCCTCGACGCCCAGCGCCGCGAGCGCCCTGATCGCGTCGACGGTCACGCCGCCTCCGGCCAGTACGTCCGGTCCGCCGACCGCGACCATCTCTGCGATCGTCGCGGCCCCTGCCGCGGCGGCCGGCGCGCCACCTGAGGTCAGCACCCGGTCGACCACGCCGTCCAGCGCCCGGATCGCCGCGACCGGGTCCACGCTGAGGTCGATCGCCCGGTGGAACGTCACCGTCGCCTCGTACGCAGCGGCAGCATCCGCCAGCTCCCGGACCAGCTCCACGTCGGGCTCCCCGTGCGGAGTGAGCGCGCCGATCACGATCCCGTCGGCTCCGGCTTCCAGGACCGTCTCTACCTCGCGTCGCAGAAGGAAGCGCTCCTCGTCGGAGTAGCCGAACCCGCCCGGCCGGGGCCGGACGAGCACGTGGACGCCCTGCCAGCCGTCATCGGCGTCGACGCCGCCGACCTCGTCCAGGACTCCCTCGACCAGCCCCTGCGACGGGGTGACGCCACCGACCTCGAGGGCGGTGCAGAGCTCGACCCGGGTCGCCCCGGCCGCACGCGCGGCGAGCGCGCCGGCCACCGACGTCACGGCGATCTCGAGCGCTGTCATCGCGTCCTCACGGCAGACAGTGTGCCCGACTCCTCGACCCGCCCGCCGAGTCGGCCCGTCCTGACCAGTTCCGACGCCGAGTCGGCTCGTCTTCACCGTGATCACGAACGAGCTCCACCCCTGCTCGTCGACGTAGAAGACGTAGAGCGGCGCCGGCGCGGCCGCGAAGCCCATCGTCAC